>JBNJDT010000003.1:0-82180 GCA_051745145.1 Elusimicrobiota bacterium | reverse complement strand
GATTTCCTTAAAAATTTTACAATGTGATTTATATATCTATAATATATAAAACTGTTTTTGAGTTTTTTATTTTTTCGTCAGATATTCTTTCTTAGACGGAGAGGTGAACAAAAAGTTTGACAATAATATAAAAATATTATATTTGTAGGGTAGATTATAGAATCTGTTATAGTTTTTTATAAAATTAAGAGAGTAAAACTGAAATTGTTTCAAAAGATTTATTTAAAGATCGAGGTAATTACAGCATAAATATGATTTCAAAAAATATAAATAGGCATCTGGATATAGGCGGTTTGAAGGTAGAAGTACCCATAGTTCAGGGAGGAATGGGAGTATGCGTATCCCTATCCGGTCTGGCTTCGGCGGTTGCCCAGGAGGGGGGAGTAGGTGTAATATCGGCAACCGGGATAGGTATGCGGGAGGATGATTTTTTATCTGATTTTATGAAAGCCAACCGCCGGGCTCTTAAAGAAGAGCTTCGCCGGGCGAAAAGTAAAACTTCCGGTGTTATAGGGGTTAACCTGATGGTTGCTCTATCCGATTATGCCGAACTTTTTAAAACAGCCTTTGATGAAGGGGCTGATGTTGTTTTTGTGGGAGCCGGACTTCCCCGCCGGATTCCCAAGACTATCGATGTTGAAACCGTTAAAAATTCTCCCACAAAGTTTGTCCCCATAGTCTCCTCTGGCCGGGCGGCCAGGGTAATTTTTAGATCGTGGTCCAGAAATTACGATTATGTACCCGACGGTGTAGTCGTTGAAGGTCCTAAAGCCGGCGGACATCTGGGGTTTAAAAAAGACCAGATTAATTCCGAGGACTATACCCTGGATAAAATATTACCGGACGTTATCGAAGTGATTAAAAAGTACAGGAAGGATGTGGAAAAGAATATCCCCGTAATAGCGGCCGGAGGGATATATACCGGAGCCGATATCGATAAGTACATGGAGTTGGGTGCGGAAGCTGTACAGCTGGGAACCAAATTTGTGGCTACCCAGGAATGTGATGCTTCGGATATTTTTAAAAAGAGTTATGTGGAGTGCGATAAAGAAGATATACAGATAATTGATTCCCCGGTCGGCCTGCCGGGCAGGGCCATAAATAATGAATTTTTACAGGAAATTGCCGCCGGGCACGGGCAGAAATTTACCTGTCCCGGAAAATGTCTTAAAAGCTGTAAGTTTAATGAGGCGCCGTACTGTATATGTCTGGCTCTTACCGAAGCCTGCGTTGGTAATTTAGACGAGGGGTTTGCTTTTGCCGGAGAAAATGCCTACAGAGTTGAAGAGATCAGTACCGTTAAAGAGGTTTTCCGGGAACTTATAGAAGGTTCAGCTAAACTCTCCGGTTCCTAAAATTATCTTTAAATAATTTCTTCCAGGGGCTGAACAAAGACTTTTACTCCTTCCCTGGCGTTTTCTTTTTTAAATTCTTTGAGTTTTTTTATTAACTCGTCTTTTTTAGTATCTTTACAGGCAATTTTTAAGGCGTGGTTTACACCCGGCCACACATGAGTATTTAATCTGGGTCCGGAAGTCTTTCCCACCCCCTGAATGCGGGGTATTTTTGTGTATTCTTCTATTCTGCAGGATTTAATACACTTTTTAACCTTACTTTCGATTGCGGCATTGTAAATTACTGTCACTAATTTCAATATGCTCCTCCTTTCTTACCCAGATGGGATTCAAATATGGAGTAAATCACCGGAATGACTACCAGTATTAACACCGTTCCGGCTAAAAGACCTCCGACTACAGCCCGGGCCAGGGGATATCTAAGTTCCGCTCCCTCTCCCAGTCCCAGGGCCATGGGTACCAGGGCCAGCATAGTGGTAAGGGCGGTCATAAGAACAGGCCTGAGTCTTTTTTTGCCCCCGGTGATTACAGCTTCTTTAAGAGGAAGTCCCCGGGCCCTGAGTAAGTTTATATAATCCACCAGAACTATAGAGTTGTTTACTATGATTCCGGTGAGCATTATTATTCCTATAATAGATATGACCGAGAGACTGGTCCCGGTGAAAAAGAAAAGCCATATTACTCCTATAATGGCCAGGGGTATTGAAAACATTACTATAAAAGGGTCCAGCAGGGATTCAAACTGGGAGGCCATGACCATGTATACTAAAATTACAGCTCCCAGAAAGGCCAGGGCCAGCCACTGGAAGGATTCTCTTTGTTCTTCAGTTTCTCCGCCCATTTTTACTATAAAATCCGAAGGTAAAGTTAAATCATCCAGCCGGCTCTCTATCTGTCCACTGACAGAACCTAAATCTCTTCCGGTGTAATCGGCGGTAACTGTGGCCAGGCGGCTCTGATTTTTCCGCTCGATGGAAACCGGCCCCATAGCCGGTCTTACTGTGGCAAAAGATTTTAATTTTACGATTTGCCCCGCGGGGGTGGCTATGGGAAGATTTTCCAGCTGACTTATGGATTTTCTGTCTTCTTCTTTTAGTCTCACCGTAATAGGATATTCGTCTCCCTGTATTCTAAAATAACTGGGAGTCTGGCCCTGTATATAGGTCTCTATCTGGCCGGAGACCGCCGAAGCGGAGAGGCCGAAAACTCCGGCTTTGGCCCGGTCTATATCGACATTGTATTCCAGTCTGGTCTCTTCAATAGAGGAGTCCACATCACTTGTGCCGGGAGTCTCTTCTACAATTTTTTCTATTTTTCGGGCCAGTGATTTTGCCGTTTCAAAATCATAACCGAAAATTTCTATTTCAATGGAGGTACCCCCGCCCAGCAGTCCCCCGCCTGCGGAGCCCCCGCCGAATCTTATATTGGTTCCGGTAATATCTTTGAGTTTCTTTCTTAAATCCGCCGTTATATCCCACTGAGACCGGTCCCTTTGGGATATATCAACCAGGTCCAGAGAAATTTCTGCAATATGGGACCCGCTGCGTCCCCGTCCTCCCGGTCCGCTGCCCGGGCCTACCCTGGTTCGTGAGTCTTCTATTTCGGGGACTTCGGAAAATACTATATTTTCGATCTGTTCTGTTTTTTTGATTGTCGTTTCCAGCTTTGTACCTACAGGCATTTCAATATTAATATTTATTTCTCCCTGGTCTACTTTAGGCATAAATTCGGTGGCTACCCAGCCCAGGGGGAAAATAGTTAAGATACTGATTATAAATAGAGTTAAAACAGAAAATATGACTACCTTTCTGTGGGAAAGAGCCCAGGAAATCAATTTTTCGTAATGATTTTCAAGCCAGTTAAGAAATTTTTTGGATAATTTCCCGGCCAGGTTTAACTTTTTTTCTCCAGGTTCTATCTTTAATAGCAGGGAACTTAAAAGGGGTATCAGGGAGAGAGCGACAAAAAGGGAGACTGCCAGAGAGAGAGTTACCGTTATAGCCTGTTCTTTAAACAGCACTCCGGCTATACCGGGTATGAAAAATATGGGCAAAAATACAACTATTGTGGTAAGGGTGGACGCGGTAATAGGCATGGCCACTTCAGCCGCTCCCCAGATAGAACTTTCTTGTAGAGTTTCTCCTTCTTCCCTGTGTCTGAATATATTCTCAAGGACCACTACAGAATTATCCACCAGCATTCCCACTACAAGGGCCAGTCCGCCAAGGGACATAACATTAAGGGTGACCCCTCCGGCCCGCATGGCTGTGAAGCAGGCTATGATAGAGATGGGTATGGCCAGGGCTATAATAAAAGTGGCTCTTAAATTTCTCAGGAAAAAAAGTAAAATAAGTACGGCCAGCAGTCCCCCCTGCCAGGCAACGGAACCGAGATCGCCGATTGATTTTTCAATAAATTCCGAAGTATCCGTTAGGATATTAAATTCTACTCCCCGGGGAAGTTCTCTTTTTATATCGGGTATAGCCTCTCTTACATTTCGGGCCGCTTCGACAGTATTGGCACCGGACTGGCGCTGGATAATTAACATTACCGCCGGTTCGCCGTTCATTTTCATCTGGTTTACCCGGTCTTTGTAAGTATCTCTTAAATCGGCAATATCTCTTAAAAAAAGAGGAACTCCGTCTTTAACGTCAATAATGATATCCCCTATACTGTCAATATCCTTAAATTCGCTGTCGGTCCGTATTAGATATTCTCTTTTTTGACTTTCTATATTACCGCCGGGCCGGCTGATATTTTCATTTCTTACGGCCGCAGTGATTCTGGAGATGGGGATGTTAAGAGATTCCAGTTTAGATCTATTCAGGGCAACTCTTATTTCCCGCTCCCGACCGCCGCCGGTAGTAACTGCGGCAATTCCTTTTACGTTTTCCAGTCGGGGTTCGACAATGTCTTCAGATAGTTCTCTCATCTTTGCTCTGTCCATAGGACCGCTTAAACCTATAAACATAATGGGCATCATGGAAAAATCAAATTGAAATACCATGGGGCTGGAAGCATCATCGGGGAGAGCCCTTTCAGTCATATCCAGGGTGGAACGGATATCGGCCACGGCAGCATCCATATCCGTCCCCCACTCAAACTCCACTGTTGTAACGCTTCGCCCCTCCGTTATTGTAGTAGAGATATCTTCAACCCGGTCTATGGCCGCCACTCCCTGTTCGATATGCCGGGATACCAGGTTTTCCATTTCCACGGGGCCTACTCCCTCATAAGTTATTTGTACGGTAGCCGCGGGATAGGTTATATCGGGAAGGAGCTCGGGCTGAAGCTGGAAAAGAGAAACCAGTCCCAGCCCCACCACGGCAATAAATATCATTATGAACGTGATTTTTCTTTTAACGGAAAGTTCGTATAATTTCATCTATTTATCGGGTATCCGGACTCTTTGACCGTCTTCAAGAAAATTTTGACCGTCTACTATTACTTGATCTTCGGGTTTAAGGCCAGAAAGAACTTCAATTTTTCCGACTGCGGTGATACCGGTCTGTAAATTTTTTTTGACTGCCTGTCCTTCATCGAATACAAATACATGGAAAGTCTCTTTTTCCAGATCCCGGAGAACGGCATCCCTGGGGAGCAGAAGAGCTTTTTCTCTGGTTTCGCTTATTATTTGTAGATTTGCAAACATGCCCGGCAGCAGCAGCTGATTAGGGTTTTGAACCGTAACTTCCCCGTAGGCCGTACGGGTAATTTCATCAAGAGAGATACTCAGCCGGGTAACCCGTCCTGTAAACTTTTTATCCGGATAAGTATCCACTTGTATCCGCGCGATATCTCCCTTATTGACTCTGGGCAGATCTTTTGAGGGGATACTGAAACTTATTTTTACTTCATCCAGTTCGGATATAAGAGCAATAGGGGTCTCCCGGGAAACAATGTCTCCTGAGTCCGGGTATATTCTTGTAACAGTTCCCCGGGTGGGAGCCCTCACTTTTATATTTTCATAATCCGACCCGGTTATCTCCCGGGTTAACAGGGCTATTACCCGGTCTTTTTTTACGGTATCGCCTTCACTTACCCGGGTTTTGACCAGCCGGCCGGGAGCTTCCGGAAAGACTTTGGCCTGATTTTTACCCTTGATATTTCCTATAAAATCAGATGTTCCTTCGATTTTTCCGTATTCCGGTTTTTCAACGGCCACGGGGGTTGATTTTGCCTGTGTATCTTTCTTTGAAGAGTTATTATTATCTTCTTCTTTAAGGGTAGCAACTCTAAAGGCAATAAGTCCGCCTATTACGAGTATTGTTATAATCCCGATTATCTTTTTAAACATTAGTTTTCTCCTCCGGTAACTTTTTCTAGACTGGCAAGAGCAATAAAATAATCTGCTTTTGCGTTAAGTAAATTTATCCTGGCCCGGGTAAGGGAAAGCTGGGTATCCATATATTCAATATTTGATATTAAACCGTTGCGGTAGCGTTTGTTGGCTATATCCAGAGCTTCTCCGGCCTGTTTTACATTTTTTTGCTGGGACTGTATAGTCTCTTTCTCTTTTTCGATCTTTAATACAGCATTTTCCACTGCCAGGGCCGTATTTTTTTCAGTTTCTCCTATAGAATGCTTTAATTTTTCAGAACCAGCCTTTGCACTTTTTATTTTCCCGTGAGTTGCAAAACCTGTAAAGATAGGTAATTCCATCTGGAGCATAATATTCCAGCTGTCATCCCAATCGTTGATTCCCTGAGCCGGTTTTTCGTAGTTGTAATTGTAGACCGCAAAAATACTGGGATATCTTTGGGAACGGGCTGTCGTTATGCGCTTTTCGGCCATCTTTTTTTGTAGCTTTAGAGCCTGTATCCGGGGATTGTTTTTTAAGGCTTTTTTTATTTTAGCATTGAGCTCAATGTCTTTGAATTCTTCCTCCCGGGTTTCAAGGCTGTCTTTCAGTTTTATATTTTTATCCGGTTCTATACTTAAAAGGGATTTAAAAGAGGACCGGGTCTGCTGATAAAGATTTTTGGCCTCGGTGAGCTTCGGCTCCTGGTTTTCCGCCTCTACCCGGGCCCTGAGAAGTTCCAGACGGGAAACCAGCCCGTCATCGTATCTTTTTTTAGTCTGCCGGACGTGTTCTTTCAGCTGCCGGTAAGCTTCCCGGTTTAAAGATACCATTTCTTCGGCCAGTACTGCCCGGTAATAAGCCTCTTTAACTTTAAATGCAAGTTCATTTTTTTCGCTTTGATAATTGGTTTTCTGTAGATCAAGATTCAGACCGGCGCTGTTGTAAGAACTGTAATTTCTAAAGCCTGTAAATACAGCTTGTTTTATTGAGCCGGTTAAAGAATATTGATCTCTGCCTAAAGATTTGGTTATCATAGTTCCGGTTATCGGGTCTATACCGGCGGTGGTCTGCATTTTTTCATCTAAATAAACGTGGGAACCGGAAGCGGTTACAGAGGGCAAGAAACCAGCTCGGGCACTTATTAATTCCCCGCGGGCTTTTTCAATATTTGCCCGGGTTGCTTTTAACCCTTCGTTTCTGTTTAGGGCAATTTCAACTGCTTTATCAATATCTATGACGGTTTTTTCACCGGTCCGGCCGTAATTTAGACCGAAAAAGTTTAATAAAATTATCCAGAAAATTACAAAGCTTAATTTTTTAATTCTTTTCATATTTGGTTACTATCCGGTATATGTTTTCTATGGATTTAATAAATTGTTTTCTGTCTCCGGCTTCAAATTTAGTTAAAATATTTTTAATTTCCCGGCGATGATAATTTTTTAAATCTTTAATAATTTTTTTACCTTTTGCGGTTAAAGTAACCCGTACAATTCTCCGGTCGTTTGTATCCCTTTTCCGGGTTGTAAATCCGTGGTTTTCAAGCTCGTCTACAAAATGGGTAATCATGGCGTTAGAAACCTTGAGTTTTTCCGACAACCGGCTTAAACTGGGTGGTTTTTTTGAAATATGGATTAACTTTATAATCATCACCTGGGGGAATCCTATGTCGTATTGCCGGATAACCTTTTCCGGCTTAAAATCAAAGGTTTCCCGCAGAGCAGGGACAATTGATAGACTTTTTTCTAAAAATTTTTCGGTATCTTTTGATTGCATAGTGTTTTTATTATTAAATATTTAAATTATTAAAAGTTTTACAAATTAAAATAAATTTGTCAACTAAAGTTAATGGGCCGGTTCAAAGGGAAAATTGAAAATAAGTATCTTTTTTTGTATAATGCTAATTTAAAATTTAACCAAGGTAAATTTATGAATAAAAAACTCAATTTTGTAATACTTGCCGGAGGCCGGGGAAAAAGGATGAAATCATCTGTCCCTAAACCGCTTAAAAAAATACTGGGAAAAAGTATGCTCCAGAGGATAGTGAAAGCGGGAAAAGGGTTAAATCCGGACCGGTTAATTGTAGTCGAATCCGACAGCCGGGTTAAGGAGGCCGCCCGGGAATTAGGATGCCGGACCGTAAAACAGGGTAAACCCCTGGGTACGGCCGATGCTTTAAAAACAGCGGTTAAACTGTGTACCGGGAAGGGGAACGTTCTGGTAACCTGCGCCGATATACCGCTTATAACTGAAAAAATATTAAAAGAGCTTTATTTAAAACATGTTTCCAGTGAGGATTATATAACAATTCTATCGGCAAAAGTTGATGATCCGGCAGGGTACGGGAGGGTGGTGAAAAACGGCAAACAGGTTGTAAAGATTGTCGAAGATAAAGAAGCCGGTCGAGAAGAAAAGAGTATAAAACTTATAAACAGCGGCATATATTGCTTTAAAAGAAAAAATTTAAAAAAATATCTTGATCAGGTGGAAAAATCACCGGTAAACGGCGAGTATTACTTGACCGATCTGGTAGAAATTGTAATAAATAAAGGATTGGGGGTTCAGGATAAGGTCTGGAGTGGTAAAAGGATTATGGGGGTAAATACACCAGAGCAATTAAAAAATGCGGAAGTTTTTCTCCGGGAAAACAGACGTATTTAAAATATATGAAAAAGTCAAGGAAAGAGGAGAGTAATGAATAACGAAATGAAAATATTTTCCTGTAATGCCAACAGGAAATTAGCTAAGAAAATTTGTAATTATCTGGGGGTGGAGATCAGTAAAGCTCGTGTAGGAGAATTTTCGGACGGAGAATGCCGGATAAAGATATTGGAAAACGCCCGGGGTACGGATGCTTTTGTAGTTCAGAGTACCTCCCCGCCGGTAAATAAAAATTTAATGGAACTTTTAATTATGATAGATGCTTTAAAACGGGCTTCGGCTAAGAGGATAACAGCCGTTGTTCCCTATTACGGGTATGCCAGGCAGGACCGTAAGGAAAGCCCCCGGGTTCCGATAACCGCAAAACTGGTTTCCAATATGATAGAAAAAGCCGGTGCCGACAGACTGCTGGTTATGGATATACACGCCCAGCAGATACAGGGTTTTTTCGATTGTCCGGTAGATAATTTGCTGGCATTTCCCGTTATAATAGAGTATCTGAATAATTTTGATACCCGGAATTTGACAGTTGTGGCCCCGGATTCGGGCGGGGTGGAAAGAGCTAGAAATCTTGCTAAGAAGATTCATGCGGATTTAGTGGTAGTGGATAAAAGGCGTCCGGAACCGAACGTTTCTAAAGTCTATAATGTAGTCGGAAATGTAAAAAACAGAGATACCATTATACTTGACGATATGGTCGACACCGCCGGAACGCTCACCGAAATTACTGCAGCTTTAAAAGAGAACGGGGCCAGAAAAGTTTATGCGGCCTGTACCCACGGGGTCCTCTCCGGTGACGCTGTAGAAAAAATAGAAAAAAGTAAGCTGGAGAAACTTATAATAACCGATACCATAAATACCGGGAAAAAGAAATATAATTCAAATATAAAGATATTAACCGTATCCGAGCTTTTAGGAGAAGCTATTAGACGGATACACGAGGAAACTTCAGTTAGCGATTTGTTTGTATAGAAAAAATAAAAAAGGAGAAGATATATGTCAGATGCAGTAAAACTTAAGGCTGATGAAAGAAAAGTATTTAAAAAAAGCAGGTTGAATAAATTAAGAAGCAAAGGTGAAATTCCAGCCGTGTTATACGGTCCTGATGTTGAAAATACTTCAATAATAATTGAAGAAAAAGATTTTAAAGAAGCAATATCCACCGAGCACGGGGAGAATGTATTAATTGACCTCAAGATTGGTGAAGCAGATCCGGTTACAACTATTATTAAGGAGATTCAGGTACATCCGGTTACTGTTAAAATAATTCACGTGGATCTCTGTCAGATAAAACTCACCGAAAAGGTAGTCCGGGAAATACCTCTTGAAGTTGAGGGCGAAGCTAAAGGGGTGAAAGAAGAAGGTGGCGTCCTTGAACAGATAGTCAGAAAAGTTAAAGTCAGCTGTCTTCCCACAGATATTCCCAACAAATTTGTTCTGGATGTTTCAGAACTGGGTATAGGGGACGGTATGGAAGTAGGGGATATAGATACCCGGGAAGGTATAGAAGTGTTAACCTCTTTAGATGCTCTGGCTGTTAACGTGGTTCCCCCGTCTGAAGTTGCCGAACCCGAAGAGGAGGAACTTGAAGAGATGGCCGAGCCCAAAGTTATAGGTGAAGAAGAAGAGGAAGAAGCTGCCGGCGAAGAAGCACCGGAAGCTGAAGAAGAACCTGCAGAAGAACCGGAACCGGAAAAAGAATAATAGATAGTTAAACTAAAAATTATCTTAAACAAAACAATTGTCGGATAAATTAATAATCGGGCTGGGTAATCCGGGTAAAAAATATAAGAAAACCCGCCATAATATTGGATTTATGGTTGCTGACAGGATGGGAAAGCAATTTAAAAAATATCCCGGCTGTAATACGCTTTTAACAGTTGAAGATTCTTACAGAGTAGCTAAGCCCCAGACCTTTATGAATAAGAGCGGAAAAGCCGTAAAATGTCTGTTAGAGAATTTACCGGTTGATAAAAAAAATATTCTGGTAGTTGTCGATGACTTTAACCTTCCATTTAAAAAAATAAGATACCGGCCCGGAGGGTCCGCCGGAGGACACAACGGGTTGCAGTCGGTGATAGATTATCTGGATACCCGAAAGTTCCCCCGATTGAGAATAGGTATAGGCGGCGAGGGGGTCGAGGATAAAATAGGTTATGTTCTTTCCCGGTTTAATAAGAGAGAGTTAAAAGAATTACAGGATTCTTTAATTTATATAAAACAGTCTGTTTTGTACTATATAAAAAACGGTATTCAGGAAACTATGAATAAATACAACTGAAATGTCAAAAATAATTTCCAAAATCCGCAATCAATTTGTAACCGGGGTAATTGTAATATTACCTCTGGGTCTGACTATATGGATAGTATGGTTTTTATTTAAGTTTATAGGGGATAGATTTCTCCCCCTGTTTCAAGACTATACTTTTTTGGCCAACCTTCCTGCTGGGATTCAGATATTGATAAGCGGGATAATTACTATAGCAATAATTTGGTTTATAGGATTCTGGGCTAAAAACTTTATTGGGCGGTTTATACTGGGCTCTCTTGAAAAAATTGTTCTGAAGACTCCGGTAGTTTCTAAGATTTATAAGACTATAAGACAGATAACCGATACTATGTTTGTAAACCGGACGGCTTTTAAAAAAGTGGCTATGATTGAATATCCGCGAAAAGGGATAAAAACCATGGTATTTGTAACAAATGATATACAGATAAATAACGGAGATAATCTTATTTCTGTATTTGTTCCTTCCACCCCTAATCCCACTACGGGATTTTGTATATTATTACCCGAGAAAGAGGTGGAAATTTTGCCGGTTGATATAAATCAGGCAATGGAATTTATTTTTTCGGGCGGTATTTTAGTTCCCGAGAACTTGAAATTTTCTAAGTTTAATGGTAAAAAAAATAAAGTAAAAAGTAATAAGGATGAAAAAAAGGAGGAGTAATGTTTGCATGGGAAAATTTTTCAATTTGGGTAGCTTTATTTACAGGAGTTGTAGGTCTGATTTTTGTATGGATTACTTCCCGGGGGGTAATGAAACACGACCCGGGCAGTCAAAAAGTACGCAAGATTTCTAGAAAAATCCAACGGGGGGCAATGACTTTTTTAAAGAGAGAGTACAGCTGGATTTTAGTATTTGTCTTTGTCCTGGCTGTTATAATATTTTTTGGTATAGCCAAATCCAGCGCCTTTGCTTTTATTATAGGGGCCGGATGTTCTATGCTGGCCGGTTATATAGGAATGAAAGTAGCCACGTCTTCAAACGGTCGAACCGCACAGGCATCTAAAGAGAGTCTTTCCGAGGGTTTAGCGGTTGCTTTTCCGGGCGGGGCAGTCATGGGAGTGAGTGTCGTTTCGCTTGGTTTGCTCGGACTTTCCGGAGTATTTTTAATACTAATAAAAATCGGTTTATTTGAACTTACCATGATTGAAAGTTTAAAACAGGCTACTGATCTTATAGTCGGTTTCAGCATGGGAGCAAGTTCGGTGGCTCTGTTTGGCAGAGTGGGGGGAGGTATATATACCAAGGCCGCAGATGTGGGGGCTGATCTTGTAGGTAAGGTAGAAACCGGAATACCGGAAGATGATCCCCGGAACCCTGCTGTTATTGCCGATAATGTCGGAGATAATGTGGGAGATGTTGCCGGAATGGGAGCCGACCTTTTTGAATCTTACGTGGGAGCCTTAATATCGGCAATGGTAATTGGCATGGCGGCGGAACCTGATCCCAATACCCACGGAGTTATGCTGGCATTTCTTCTGGCCGGATGGGGAATTATTTCCTCCATAATAGGTGTTTACTTTGTAAAAGGCGGTAAATCACATCCCCAGAGGGCCCTGAGGAACGGAATGATTTCCACATCTATATTCTTGCTTATAGGAACATTCTTATTGTCTTTCTACTGGTACAAAGATCTGTATCCACTCTGGTCGGTGCTGGTAGGGTTGATTGCCGGACTGGGCGTGGGTTACACCGCGGAATATTTTACTTCCGGTAAAAGCGTTCAAAAAATAGCCCGGGCATCAAAAACCGGAGCGGCTACAAATATAATTTCGGGTACGGCGACCGGTATGATATCTACGGCAATACCTCTTGTATTTATAGCTATAGCCATAGTTATAGCTCATGCCGTAGCCGGAGTATTCGGAGTATCTCTTGCGGCGATTGGTATGCTTTCTATAACGGGTATGACTGTAGCGGTTGATGCTTACGGACCTATTACCGATAATGCCGCAGGTATTGCGGAGATGGCCGAAATGGGCCAGGAAGTAAGAGAACGCGCCGAAGCCCTGGATGCAGTGGGTAATACCACAGCAGCGGTGGGCAAAGGTTTTGCCATAGGGTCGGCGGCCCTGACTGCTTTAGCTCTTTTTTCCGCGTATGCAATGACTATAGATCTTTCGATTATAGATATACTTCAGCCTAAAGTGGTAGCGGGAATGTTTATAGGGGGAGTAGTTCCCTTTGTATTTTCTGCCGCTACAATGAATGCGGTAAGTAAAGCCGCCTATCATGTAATTGAAGAAGTGAGAAGACAGTTTAAAGAAATTACCGGTCTGATGGAGGGTAAAGCCGAGCCCGATTCCGAAAAATGCGTGGATATAACTACCCGGGGGGCTTTAAAAGAGATGATTCTGCCCGGCGTTTTGGCTATAGTTATTCCCGTTCTGGTCGGTTCTATTTTGGGTATGGCATCCCTGGGCGGCTTTTTAGCCGGTAGTTTAATTTCCGGAGTACCTCTGGCTATCTTTCTTTCCAATGCCGGCGGTGCCTGGGACAATGCCAAAAAATGGGTGGAAGAAGGCAATCTCGGCGGAAAGGGTTCGGATGTTCACAAAGCCACGGTGATAGGGGATACGGTAGGAGATCCGTTTAAAGATACTTCCGGTCCTTCGTTAAATATATTGTTAAAACTCATGGCCGTGGTATCTTTAGTTTTTGCCGGTGCCATCCAGGAAATACATTTCTTTGTATCCACTCTATTTTAATATGTAGAGCGGTCAAAACTGTATGAATTGCGGAATTATTGGACTGCCCAATGTGGGGAAGTCAACGCTGTTTAATATTCTGACCGGCGATGATGCCCCCAGTTCTAATTACCCGTACTGCACGGTAGAGCCTAACCGGGGGATAGCTAAGTTAGAGGATCCCCGGTTGGACAGGTTAAAAGATGTCTTTGGCGGCGCTAAAGTAACGTATCCTACGATGGAATTTGTTGACGTGGCCGGTCTTCCCCCGGGGGCAGCTAACGGGGAAGGGCTGGGAAATCAGTTTTTATCCAATATCAGAAATGTCTATGGACTTATTCATGTAGTTAGAGCCTTTAAAGGTGAAAATATTAGCCGTTTTGATTCTGAACCGTCGACTCCTGTCAAGGACCTGCAGTTGGTGGAGACAGAACTTTTTTTGTCGGATATAGAAATTGTAAAGAGAAGACTGGAGGAAGAACCGGAATCTGACTATTACAGGCGCGCTCTTGAAAAGCTGGAAAAAGAGATACCTCCCCCTCCCGACAGAGAGGGAGTATTACTCACCCCTAAACCTCAGATAGTTCTGGCAAATATTACAACCGGTGAAAAAAGACCGGAGATAGACCGGGAAAATGTCATATATATGGATGTGGATTTTCAAAAATCTCTGTTAAGTATGGATAAGGAAGACAGAGAGGCTTTTCTGGAGACTTTACCTCCCCGGGAATCCATGCTGGAAAATGTATTAGAAGAAGTAAAAGAGATGCTCAAGCAGGTAACTTTTTTTACAGTTGTCGGGGGAGAAGAGCTGAAAGGACATAATATAAAAAAAGGTTCGACGGTCTATCAGGGTGCCGGAAAAGTTCACACCGATATGCAGGAGAATTTTGTAAAGGCCCGGGTATATAATTTTATGGATTTAAAGGATAATAATTTTGAGTTAGCAAAAATAAGAGAGCAGGGCCTGATACGAACCGTGGGAAAAGAATATGAAATTTGTGACGGTGATATAATTAAAATTATGTTCGGTAATAATTGATATAATTTAATTTATTTTAAGTTGCAGATACCGGCAATTTTTGATATAGTAAAACCAAATTCAGTTAAAGAAGAAGATCCTTTGCTCTCTGTAAAAAGAGAGCCCGGATTATTGGGTGTAAAGCTGAACTATAATTTTAGGGTTAAATTTTCACTCAAATAAAATACAGGACCAGAAAGGAGGTTAAAAAATATGCATACCTATGAAACAGTAATGGCTATACCATCAACCCTTTCCAAAGAAGAGATTGATGAAAATGTCGATAAAATCGAAAAATTAATAGAAGATAACGACGGTGAGGTCTCATCCAGCGAATCGCTAGGCGAAAGACAGATGGCCTATAAAGTAAAAGACAGTCGCCGGGCATTTTATCATATGGTTAAATTTCAATCACCTGGTGAGTTTATAAACAAACTTCGCGAATACTACCGTTTAAATAGCGCTTATATCAGAGATATGACTATAAGAACAGATAAGTAAAGCAGGTGAGTTTTAAGATTAAAGATGTTGTGAAAGGTCCGGATTTAAGAAAATACCGGGCCCGGAAAAGGAGGTAAATTATGGCTGGCTATGCTAATTTAACAGTAATTATGGGCAATCTTACCCGGAAACCCGAGCTAAGATATACTGCCAATGACAATGCAGTAACTACTCTTAATGTAGCTGTAAACAGAGTTTATACGGATCGTAAAACCGGGGAGCGCGTAGAAAACACCGATTTTATTCCGGTCTCGGTATGGGGTAATCAAGCACAGAATTGTGTTGAGTACCTGGATAAAGGCAGCGGAGTATATATTGAAGGAAGACTGAATTTAAGGCGCTGGGAAGGTCCGGACGGCGATCCGCGTTCTAAACTTGAAGTAGTAGCTCGCAGGGTTCAGTTTCTCACTTTTGCTGACTCCTCGGGATCTTCTTCCGGAAAAAGAAAAGATGCGGACGAAGAAGTGCCGACGGGATTTTCAGAAGATATGGATAATGATGAAGATGACGGTAAAGGAGAAGATATACCGTTTTAAAAAGAAATAAATATTATTATATAAAAAATATATAGAAAGGAGGTAACAGTTGGGATATAAACGCAGATGTAGACTTTGCCGCTCAAACCGGGAAGTTGATTATAAAGATGTGGAATTTTTAACAAAATTCATAAACAGAAGGGGGCAGATAGTACCCAGTTCCAGAACGGGAAACTGTGCAAAACATCAGCGGGACATTACCCGGGCAATTAAAAGAGCAAGGAATCTTGCTTTGCTCCCCTTTAAAAGGTAATACCTAAAAATAAGTATAAGTGTTTTGAAAAAAAAGTTTGTTTCTTTCACGCTAACTTCAATTGCCTTTATATTTTTAACCGGTTATATGCCGGTTTTGGGAAGTTTGCTTCTATTTGTATCGGTAGTTCCCCAGATGGATTTGCTGTATGAAAATAAATTTGTTCAGGCAGCTGGTTCATGGCTAATAGTTTTAACGGCTATTGTTTTTTTGAAAAGCTGGGTATTTTTATATACCTATTCGGTTATCTATATATTGTATGCCGGTTTATATTATTTTTTACTTAAAAAATATGACGGGGCGTTGGAAATTGTAATTAAGGCCGCCGGGATCTGGATAGGGCTGTGGACTGTATGGCTGATATCAACTAAAGTACTGTTTGATATAAATTTTTTAAAAGAGTTAACACTTTTTTTAAAATCCGGATTGGCTGAGAGCGTGGGAGGCCTGTACAGCCTGGATTTTGAGATTAAGCAGCTTGCTATGGTCGAAAATTCGTTTGTAAATATGTTGGAATTTTTTAGGAAAAGCTTTTTCGGATTGGCAATTATATTGAGTTTTGCCGGCTCAGCGGTTGTTTACTATATTTTATCTTTGAAAAAAGAATCCATAAAAAGGATAAGTTCTTTTGTCAATTTTAGATTACCCCGGGAGATGGTATGGCTGTTTTTAGGCGGGGGTGTATTGTATTTAGGGGGAAATCTAATTAGCCGGTTTAATATAATTAACCTGTTAGGCGGAAATTTAAGTATAATCTTTTTGACCGGTTATATGCTTACCGGCGTGAGCCTGGCAGTATTTTTGTTTGATAAATGGAATACGTCAATTTGGGTGAGAAATATTTTGATAGTATTGATCTTTCTATTTACCAGTGGTTTTTTTATATTTACAATAGCCGGAATTGCAGATGTATGGGTTGATTTTAGAAAATTAAATAAAGCTCAGTAGAGTTTAAAGCAGAAGGGACCAAAACAGTATAAAAAGTAGATTAAGGAGAAAGAATATGAAAGTAATTTTAAAAAAGGATATTGAGAAATTAGGGGAGTTCGGGGATACCGTGGAAGTAAAGGACGGTTATGCAAGAAATTATCTTTTGCCCAAAGGATTTGTATGGCCGGATAAGGATAAGTATCGCCAGAGAGTGGAAGGGTTAAAAGCTAAATTGGAAGCTCAAAAAGAGAAAGAAATAGCCCTGGCAAAAGAGAAAGCGGAGCGTATTTCCGATACCTCGGTAACTGTAGAAGTGGAAGTCGGAGAAGACGAAAAGTTATACGGGTCTGTTACTAATATAGATATAGCTAACAAACTCAATCAAGAGGATTTGGATGTCGATAAGAAAAATATAAAGATAGATGAGCCCATTAAAAAGTTGGGTGTGTATAAAGTTACAGTAAAAGTACATCCGGAAGTTAAAGCTACCTGCAAAGTATGGGTAGTTAAAAAGTAAGGAAATTTATGGCAAAAAGGAAAATTTCAGGAAAAGTTCCGCCGCAGAACATAGAAGCCGAGCGGTCGGTACTGGGTTCTATTCTTATTGATGAAGATGCAGTATTGACCTGCATCGATATTTTAAGACCTGAAAATTTTTATCGTACGGCCCACAGGTTAATATTTAAATCGGTAATGCGTTTATTTGACCGCAATGAACCGGTTGATATAGTCACGGTATCGGAAGATCTGGCTAAAAATAATGAACTGGAAAAAATAGGTGATTCGGATTATTTAACAGTACTTGTAAATAATGTGGCCTCGCCGGCAAATGTGGGATATTATGCTAAGATTGTACGAGATAAGGCCTTGCTGCGGGAGCTGATAAGAGTATCTTCCAGGTTATCCGAAGAAAGTTTTCAGGACAGCGAAAATGCTCAAAATCTTTTAGATAAAGCAGAACAGCAGGTATTTGACATAAGGCAGAAAAATGTCCGGTCGGGTTTTCAGAAAATGTCCAATATGGTTGAAGATTCAATAGATACCATAGAAAAAATTGCTAATCAGGATGAAGAGGTATCCGGCGTTTCAACAGGTTTTAAAGATCTCGATAAACTGGTTTCCGGTCTGCACAAGGGCAATCTCATTATAGTGGCCGGCCGTCCGGCTATGGGCAAAACTTCGTTTGGACTTAATATTGCCCAGTATATAGGCATAGAAAAAAATATACCGGTGGGTATATTCTCCCTGGAGATGGCCGCCTATGAATTATTAAACAGAATGCTTTGCAGTGAGGCTCAGGTGGAATTGAGCAGGGTCAGAGACGGCTTTGTCGGATCTAACGAGTGGTCATCCCTTACCTATGCAGCCGGACGCATAAAAGAGTCAAATATCTATGTGGATGACACTCCTAATATAACTCCAATAGAGATGAAAGCCCGGGCCAGAAGACTTAAGGCGAATCACAATGATCTGGGTTTAATAGTTATAGATTATATTCAGCTGATATCCGGTCTGGAAGGTAGATATGAGAACAGACAGCAGGAAATGTCCCAGATTTCCAGGAGCCTTAAAATACTGGCCAAAGAGATAGAAGTACCGGTTATAGCTATGTCCCAGTTAAGCAGAGCGCCAGAAAAAAGAAGCGGTGACGCCCGGCCCCGGCTTTCGGATTTAAGAGAAAGCGGGGCTATTGAACAGGATGCTGATCTGGTTCTGTTTTTATACCGTCCTTCGTATTATAAAAGTGAAGACGAGATAATGCCCGAAGATGAAAATAAAGCAGAACTTATTATAGGGAAACAGCGTAACGGTCCGACCGGAAATATTGATCTGATATTTCAGAAAAAGATAACCCGGTTCAGGAATTTTACAAATAAACAGAAAATTTAAAGATTTATGTTAAGACCTACTTTCGCAGAAGTTGATTTACAAGCGGTAAAAAATAATTTTCAGATGGTTAAGGATATTACAGGTACTAAGATTATGCCGGTAATAAAAGCAGATGCTTACGGACACGGGGCGGTCAAAGTGGGAAAGGTCCTCGAACAGGCGGGGGCTGATATCCTGGGAGTAGCGACTATTGAAGAGGGAATAGAGCTCCGGGAAAATTCTATAGAGATGCCCATTCTGATACTGGGGTCAATATATCCTTTTAAAAATTACAGGGAAGTTTTTAAGTATAATCTTACTCCCATAGTTGCCAGTGAAAAGTCGGCAGAAAATTTAGCAAAAGTGGCCCGGGAAAAGAACAAGGAGATCGGGTTCCATCTTAAAGTGGATACGGGTATGGGGCGTATCGGCGTTTCTCCTCCCGCGGCAGTTAACTTATGGGATAAATTACTTGAAAATTCCCGCCTGATACCCCAGGGTATATTTACCCATTTGGCCAAAGCCGATGAAGATCCGGGTTTTACTAAAAAACAGATAAGAAAATTCAGGCATATTCTCAATGAATTGGATGAGTTGCCTCCTTTTGTGCATGCCGCCAATACAGCAGGTATTATGAATTTTGACGAATCTCTTTTTAACCTTGTCCGGCCGGGGCTTTTTATATACGGATTATATCCGGACAATGTCTCCAGGAAAAAATATTCTCTTGATCCGGTTATGCGGTGGAATTCCAGTATTATATATTTAAAAGAGGTGTCTAAAGGCACGCCCGTAAGCTACGGGGGAACCTGGGTTGCGCCCCGCAAGTCAAAGGTAGCTACTCTATGCGTGGGATACGCCGATGGTTATCCCCGCCTGCTCTCCAATAAATCCGAGGTTATTATCGCCGGAAAAAGGGCGCCGGTAATAGGGAGGGTGTGTATGGATATGATAATGGTGGACGTTACCGGTATAGAAGGGGTGGAAATCGGGGATAGGGCTATTCTTTTAGGTAAGGCGGAAGAAGACAGTATAACGGCCGAGGAATTAGCTGCTCAAGCACAAACTATAAATTATGAGATAACCACCGGCATATCCGACCGGGTGCCCCGGGAATATGTGGGCACACTTTAAAGGTGAATTTCTCAAATAAAATTTTAAATAAATTTCTATCTGCAGCAGAGAATTTCGGGGGGGCTGCCTTAATGGTTAAAAAAATATTTTTTTTTATATTTAAACCCTGGGATAATCCTAAGAATGTTGTAAAGCAGATGGTTAGAATAGGAGTGGACTCCCTGCCTTTGGTACTTTTGGCTGCACTCTTTACGGGGATGGTTCTGGCTTTACAGAGCGGGATAGCTTCTCAAAAGCTCTTTGACATGCCGGTTTTTATGGGTCTTTTAGTTTCCTTCAGTATAGTTCTGGAACTGGGCCCGGTATTGACCGGGCTGGTAATTGCAGGTCGCATAGGGGCCTCAATAGCCGCCCAGCTGGGTACAATGAAGGTCAGTGATCAGCTGGATGCTCTTTATACTCTGGGCACAACTCCCGAACAGTATCTGGGGGTTCCCCTGTTTATTGCGATTATGGTTATGCTCCCGGTTATTACGTTAATGGCCGATCTTACCGGGATATGGGGGGGGTACATAGTAGCTACAAAAACTTTTAATATTTCCGGTTCTGTTTACATGAATGACATATTATCTCATCTTCAGATTATTCATTTTGTCCACGGCTTGATTAAATCCGTATTTTTTGGTTTCATAATAGTTACGGTAAGCTGTTATATGGGATTTAATACATCGGGGGGAGCAGAGGGGGTTGGAAAAAGTACGACCCAGGCAGTGGTATATTCCATGCTTTTTATATTAGTGTCGGATTATTTCCTCTCCCAGCTTTTAAATACATTGGGTATCATATAATATGATAGAAATAAAAAACTTAAATAAGGCATTTGGCAGTGAAAGAGTATTAAGGAGTATCGATTTAAATATAACAGACGGGGAAATTTTTACCCTGGTCGGAGGTTCGGGGGAAGGTAAATCAGTATTTATAAAGACAATAATAGGAATTATAAAACCGGATTCGGGAAGTATTAAGATAGATAAAGAGGAGATTGTGGGGCTTCCCCAGCATAAATTAACCAGAATTCAAAGAAAGATCGGCATGGTATTTCAGGGTGGAGCTTTATTTGACAGTTTGACAGTGGGGGAAAATGTTGCCTTCGGATTAAGGCGGCTTACGGATTACAAAGAAGAGAAAATTCAAAAAATTGTTAGAGAAACCTTAGCTACCGTGAGGTTGAAAGGAGTTGAAAAAAAACTTCCGGAAAGTCTTTCTATAGGTATGCAAAGAAGAGTAGCCTTAGCCAGGGCTATTGCCACAAAACCCAGATATATTTTTTACGATGAGCCGACAACCGGACTTGATCCTATTACTACGGAAGCTATTTGTAAACTATTTGTAAAATTACAGGAAAATTTTAATATTACATCGATTATGGTTACCCATGATTTAACTACGGCTTATAAGGTATCAGACCGGATAGGTTTTTTAAAGGACGGCGAAATTATAGAAGTAGCCACGGTACCTGAATTTAAAAATTCCGATAATTCTAAGGTACAGGAATTTATTCAGGGAGCCGGAAAAGGAAAAATTGTAACTAAAAACGGAGAAGTATTGTAATGAAACCACAGATAAAACTGGGGATGTTGTTAATATTATTTTTTATATCCGCCGGGATAGTAATTATTTCACTTGGCAATGTTACTCTAAAGAAAGGATATGAATTTGACGTCATGTTCGATACCGTTGCGGATCTGCCTAATAATTCTGTCATAAAAATTTCCGGGGTGGAAGTGGGAAGAGTAAAAAATATAACTCTGGATAACGGCAACGCAAGAGTCCGGGTTTGGATTGAAGAGGGAATTAATATTTATAAAAATGCCACTATAAATGTATCCAGAAGCGGAATTATTGGAAATACTTTCATGACTATTAATCCCGGTACTTCGGACTACCCCTTAGTTAAGGATGGGGACAAATTAGAAGGTTCGGCGCCCATAGGATACGAAGAAACTATAAATGAGATGATATCCGGACTGGACAGGATAGTTACTTCTTTTGAAAAGTTGGCTCATAATTCCGAATTAATGGATAATGTAAACGAGTCATTTAAAAATTTAAACTCCATATCCAAAGATATAGATAGTTCTTTTGGCGAGGACGGAGAAAAACTAAAAAAATCGGTAAAAAATATTAATTCAATTTTAGAAGAAGTGGATTCTCTTATGGCTTCTCAGACAGAGGGGTTAAAACAGAATTTTGAAAATATGGGAGAGTTAGTAAAGGAACTTAAACTTCTGGTCCAGGATATAAAGAAGGGCGAAACTGTAGCCGGAAAATTTTTAGCTTCTGACGAATATGGCAAAAAAGTGGGAACTACTATCGACAGTATATATGAGACTTCTCAGGATTTACGGGAAGCGGTAGATAATGCTAAAGGGTTTGAGACTTCCTGGGAATCAGAATTTTATTATGATCCGGACAGCGAAAATTTAAGAAGTTCCGCCGGATTATCTTTGAATCCCGAATCGGATAAATATCTGTTTATGGGACTGGAAAACATAACCCCTTCGGATAATTCGGTAGGTACGTTTGATTCCGGTGGAGACAGAATAAATTCCATAACTTTTAAAGCGGGGAAAAATATAAATAATTTTAAATTTTACGGTGGAGCTATTCGTTCGTCGGGTGGCCTGGGACTGGAGTGGAATCCTTTTAAAAACAGGTTTAAAGTGGGGTCGGAAATATTTGAACTGAGTAGAGCTGAAAATCCGTGGTTGACTGTATCCTCCAGGCTGACCCTTACAGATTACCTGGAATTGGGTATATCTGCTGAAGATCTGCTGGAAAACCAAAATTTCAGGGCCGGAATAGAGTTAAAGATGGACTGATGTCTTCTTTTGAATGTGTCGAATGCGGTTACCAGGCTACTAAATGGCTGGGACAATGCCCCAGATGTGATGCCTGGGAATCTATAGTAGAAACTAAAAAATTTACTAAAAAAGAGGCTAAAAAGGGCAAAAGCTCAACCCTGGATGCGGGTATAAGTAAATTAAAAGATATATCCCCGCAGACAAAAAACAGGTTACCCACGGATTCGGCCGGATTTGACCGGATGCTTGGGGGGGGGTTAGTGGAAAAAGAAGTAGTTCTGCTGGGCGGCCCGCCGGGAGTGGGGAAAAGTACCCTGTTTTTACAGCTGGCCGATAAAATTGCAAGCTCAGAATATAGAGTGCTTTTTGTAAGCGGTGAAGAAAGTCCGGAACAGGTAAAAGTTCATTCCCGGAGATTAAAAATCAAAGGGGATAATATTACAGTGGCCGGAACCGGGGATCTTGAACAGGTTGAAAAAATAGTTGATGAACTTAAACCCGATGTGTTATTTATCGATTCAATTCAGGCCTTAAAGGACCCGGGGCAAAGCAGCGCGGCAGGTTCGGTAAAACAGGTTAAGTTATGTGGAAACCGGCTGACATCGTTAGCTAAAAATAAGGGAGTGAGAATATTGATGTCCGGGCAGATAACCAAGCAGGGAAATATAGCCGGCCCCAAGCTTTTAGAACATATGGTGGATGCTGTTATGTATATGGATTCTATGGAAGGGTCCCGCAGAATTATTACCGGAGCGAAAAACAGGTTTGGTTCCTGCGGCGATTTTGTTATATATTCTCTGGGAAAAGAGGGCCTAAAAGAGACCGGGACAAAGATAGCGGACGATCTGAAAGAGAATATAACCGGCCAGGCAAAAACCTGTGTGCTTAAAGGCCCCAGAGTAGTTACCTGCGAAATACAGGCTCTGGTTACAGATAGCTATTTTGAATATCCATTGAGAAGAACCAGCGGATATTTTAGAAAACGGCTGCTGATGTTGACAGCTATATTTCAAAAAAATATAAAAAATAAGCTGGGAGGAATGGATATCTATGTGAATGTCAGCGGCGGAACTACGGTCAGGGAGCGGACAGCTGATCTGGCTGTACTGGCGGCTTTGTATTCGAGTTTGGCTGACCGGCCGGTAGCCGGGGATACAATTTTTATAGGAGAAACGGATTTAAGCGGCAGGGTAAGGCCGGTAAATGATATTAAACCCGTACTGGAATATGCAAAGAGAAATAACTTTAGCCGGGTAGTGTTATCCGGTAAGAACAGAAAAGTTAGTGACAGTAACCTTAAACTTGTATTTTTAGATACGGTTGATAATATTAGTGATGTTGTGTGAATTATAAAGAATTTTGAAATAAATTATAGGAAAGGATATTTAAAATGTTTGTATATGTAGCAAGAATTATAGTTATTATAGCCGGTCCGGTTATAGGATATACTAAGATATCTTCCGACGGTACCGGAATTTTAATAGGAACAGGGGCGGCAATACTGGTAATAGCGGCTGAAATTGCTATCCAGAAAGTAAAACTGGATGATATTATAGCCGGTTTGATGGGACTTATTTTAGGACTCATCGGTGCCAGTCTGATTAATAATATATTTCCCGTACTTATTGAATCACCCCGGGTTACCGAGGTGTTTGCGAAGTACAGGATGCTTATCAGCGTGGTGTTCGGTTATATCGGAATGATTCTGGGTATCAAAAAGAAAGAAGAACTTGATCTTCTGGATAAGCAGGTTTATCTAACCGGGAAAAAATATAAAAAGAATATGAAAATTATTGATACTTCGGCAATTATAGATGCCCGGATTAAAGAAATTTCTCATACCGGTTTTTTAGAAGGGGTATTTGTAATACCGACTTTTGTTATGAATGAAGTGCAGGCTCTTGCGGATTCTGCTGATGATGAAAAGCGGAAAAAGGCGCGAAGGGCCCTTGATATAGTAACCGATCTTAGAAAAAACAGTGATATAAATATAAAAATTTATCAGAAAGATTATCCCGACATTGAAACAGTTGATGGAAAATTAATTAAGGTTACCCAGGAACTTAAGGGCAAACTGGTTACATGTGATTTTAACCTGTATAAGGCCGCCAAAGCTCAGGGAGTAAGGGCTCTGAATATAAATGAACTGGCAAATGCCTTAAAACCCAAATTGCTGCCCGGCGAAGCTTTTAAACTATTTATTTTGAAAAAAGGTAAAGATAAGGGCCAGGGGGTAGGTTTTTTAGATGATGGGACCATGGTGGTAGTTGATGGCGGAGTAAATTATATCGGTAAAAAAGTGGAAGTAACTGTAAGTTCTGTTTTGCAGAAACCTTCCGGAAGGATGATTTTTGCAAGGGTGGATTGATGTATTAATAATGTCAGCGGGTGAGGGCAGCAGGTACGGAAATACAAAGAAGAGAAAACAGTTTTTAGATTTAAACGGCCGTTCCGTACTGGCCCGGTCGGTCGGTCTATTTAAAAATATAGAAGAAGTAAAAAAAATTGTTGTAGTATATCCGCCGGATATGAAAGAGGTAAAAGTAAGGAATTTATCCGGGATAAAAGATATAAAAATAAAATTTGTGCCGGGTAAAAAGGAGCGTACCGGTTCAGTAAAAAACGGTTTAAAAGAAGTAAATTCCGAATATGTTATGGTACACGATTCGGTCCGTCCCGGCTGTACTAAAGACGTGCTAAAGAGATTGACCGGTAAAATTGAAAGTTGTGACGGAGTAATACCGGGATTGCAGCCTGTTTCCACTTTAAAATACAAAGATCGAAAGAGCATAAAAACGTTAGACCGGTCCAGGGTCTACATTATACAGACCCCCCAGCTGTTTAAAACTGAAGTGTTAAAAAAAGGGTACCGGCAAATGGATGGTAACAAATTTACGGATTCATCTTCAGTGGTTCAAAAATCCGGTTATGAAGTAGAGATAGTTGAAGGTTCCAGGAAAAATATTAAAATAACTTATCCGGAAGATTTAGAATATTTAAAGGGAGTTTTAAAATGAGAACCGGTATAGGATACGATATTCACGGTCTTGAAGAAGGCGAAGAGCTTATTCTCGGTGGAGTGAAAATTGATTACAGTAAGGGCCTGGTCGGACATTCAGATGCCGATGTTTTATCACATGCTGTAGCCGACGCCCTTTTAGGGGCCGCCGGCCTGGAAGATATAGGCAAGCATTTCCCGGATACCGCCGAAAAATACAAAGATATTTCGTCTTTGAAATTACTTAAAAAAGTAAAGGAAAAAATAGAGACTGTCAATTATGAAGTTAATAATATAGATATTACGTTAATATGTGAGAGGCCCAGACTGGATAAATATACCCCGGATATGGTTGAAAATATTGCTTCTGCCTTAGAAGTACCGGATTACGATATAAATGTAAAAGTTACTACGAACGAAGGTTTTGGAGCCGTGGGGCATAAAAAAGCTATTAGCTGTTTATCGGTAGTCACTATAATACCCGTACCGGGATATAACAAAAGGAAATAGGATAAAGATGAAAAAGTTGACTGTATACAATACGTTATCTGGCAAAAAAGAAGAATTTAGTCCCCTTAATGAGGGAAATGTAAATATGTATGTTTGCGGGATTACCCCTTATGCCCATGCCCACTTAGGACATGCCCGGTGCTATATAGTATTTGATGTGTTAAAGAGAGTTCTGGAATTTAAGGGATATTCAGTGAGTTATGTCCAGAATATTACTGATATTGATGACAAAATAATTAATAAAAGCCAAAAAACAGGTAAATCTCCCTCTCAGATTTCCAATAAATACTTTAAAGAATTTAAAAACAATATGAAATTGCTGAATGTTCGTCCGGCCAGCAGATATCCGAAAGTATCTGAAAATATAGATCAGATTATAGAATTTGTAAAAGGGCTTTTAGAAAGAGATATGGCTTATGAGAAAAACGGCAATGTATACTACCGGGTTTCTGAATTTGCCGGTTACGGCAAGCTTTCGGGCAGAAAACCCGATGAGCTTATAAGTGAAGAAAATAAACACAGCAGCGAAAAAGAAGATGCCCGTGATTTTGCGCTGTGGAAAAAGGACGAGCAATTCGGCTGGGAAAGTCCGTGGGGTAAAGGAAGACCCGGCTGGCACATTGAGTGCTCGGCAATGTCTAAAAAATACCTGGGAGATACTTTTGATATTCACGGCGGGGGGCTGGATTTGATTTTCCCCCATCATGAAAATGAGATAGCTCAGTCAGAAGGCTTAACCGGAAAGGATCCGGCCAAGTACTGGATTCACAACGGAATGGTTAATTTAAAAGGGGATAAGATGGCAAAAAGTACGGGAAACTTTTTTCTTTTAAAAGAGATATTGAATAAATATCCCCCCATGGTTTTAAGAATGTTCCTTCTTTCTTCTTCATACAGGCAGGATATAGATTTTAGCATAAAGGAGCTTTCGGATACTCAAAAGGCCTACAGTAAACTCGTTGAATTTAAAAAGGAGATCAACGAATTGCTCAGTGATAGTATAAAAGCGGAAGATTTAGAATCTTTTGAACATCCTGCTCTCCGGGCACTGGACAATGATTTTAATACAGCCCGGGCCATAGGAGAAATTTTTAAGACTGTGAATTCAATAATGGAAAAAATTTTCCAGGGGACCCAGCAAAAACAGGATATTATCCGTGGGGGTAAATTAGTCCGGATCTTTGAGAAAGTACTGGGTATTGAATTATTTCAAAAGGATAATAAAAATATATCTGAGGAAGAGATTAGGGAACTGGTCAAAGAGAGAGAGGAGTACCGGGAAAATAAACAGTTTAAGAAGGCAGATAAGATAAGAGAAAAGTTAAAAGAAGCCGGGGTTGTGTTAAAAGACACTCCCACGGGAACCCGGTGGAATATAAAAAATGAATAAATTAATTATAAAGGATAAAAATTGAAGGAATTTAAAGCAATAAGGGGGATAAGAGATATTTTATATCCCCGTTCTCAAAAGTGGGGAAATATAGTTGCCAAAGCTGCGGGATTACTTAAAAATTACGGATACAGAAGGACCTTTATTCCCGTAATTGAATATACAGATCTTTTTTCACGCAGCATAGGCGAGGATACGGACATTGTATCTAAGGAAATGTATTCTTTTGAAGATCGCAAGGGCCGGCAGCTGTCTTTGCGACCGGAGGGTACGGCTTCAGTGGTCCGGGCGGCCATTGAAAATAGGATGCTCCAGGGGAAAGTAAGGGAGAAATTTTTTTATTTTGGCCCTATGTTCAGGTATGAACGGCCTCAGCAGGGTAGATACCGGCAATTTTACCAGCTGGGTTGTGAAGTATTAGGTTCAGAGGATCCTTTTATAGATGCAGAAATTTTAGATATGGCCGTACAGCTTATGAAAAATTTAAAAATTAAGGATTATAAAGTAAAAATTAATAGTGTTGGGTGTGAAAAATGCAGGACGGAATATCGAAAGAAAATTAGAGCGGAGCTTAAGCCCGACCGGGATAAATTATGCCCGGATTGTAAAAAAAGACTGGACTCCAATACTTTGAGAATTTTTGATTGTAAAAATAAAAAGTGCCGGGCCCTGTATAAAAAGTTACCTGCTGTGAGTGAATACTTGTGCAATGAGTGTAGGGATTATTACCGGGAGTTTAAAGAAATATTAACTGCTCTGGAATTAAATTATTCTATAGATAAAACATTAGTGAGGGGACTTGATTATTATACCGGGCCTGTATTTGAAATTTTAAGCAAGGGAAGTGCTGTCCTGGCCGGAGGAAGGTATGATAATTTGACTAAACAGCTGGGCGGTCCCGATCAGCCGGCCTGTGGCTGGGCCTTAGGTTTAGAAAGAATATCAGCGATTTCAGATATTGACAGCAGTGCTTTACCGGAAGTTTATCTACTGCTCATAGGAGACAGGGGAATGAGCAAAGGACGGAGTATTGCCCGCAAATTGAGGCAAAGGGGAATAAGTGTAGAAGAAGATTATAGCAAACTTTCCGTGGGTAAAAAATTTAATATAGCAAACCGGAAGGATATAAGGTGGGTCGTTATTTTAGGGGAAGATGAATTAACGAACAATACGGTAAGCCTAAAAGATATGAAAACCGGCGAGCAGGAAAGTATGAAAATATCGAATATAGAAAAAATAGTAAGGAAAATAAAATGTTGAAACCGACTGTAAATTGTAATCAATTGAGAAAAGAGGATAAAGGAAAAGAAGTAGTTTTAGCCGGATGGGTCTCCAGCTGGAGGGACCACGGAGGTGTGGTCTTTATAGATTTAAGAGATATTAACGGCAAAACCCAGGTGGTCTTCGGAAGAGATAAAGAGGGAAGCGGTTCCCTGCCGGAGAAAAAGAAAAAACAGCTTATAAAAAAAGCTCATAATTTAAGAAATGAATATGTTATAGAAGTCAAGGGGAAAGTGATTGCCCGTCCGCCGGGTACTGTAAATGAGGATATAGATACGGGGGAGATCGAAGTTATAGCAACTGATTTGGAAATTTTAAACAAGAGCCGGGAGCTGCCCTTTGATTTAAAGAAATTAGATGAAGTAGGCGAAAAAACCAGATTAAAATACCGGTATCTGGAAATGAGAACCGGAAAATTGAGAGATAATTTAATTTTCAAGCACAAATTTATGCAGCTGACCAGGAACTTTTTTTCCGGCGAAGAATTTTATGAAATAGAGACCCCGTTTTTGACCCGTTCTACTCCGGAAGGGGCCAGGGATTATCTGGTACCCTCCCGCATAAACAGGGGGAAATTTTATGCCCTTCCCCAGTCCCCCCAATTATTTAAGCAGACCTTGATGATAGGGGGTATAATGAGGTATTTTCAGATAGTCAAGTGTTTCAGAGATGAAGATTTGCGGCAGGACCGTCAACCTGAATTTACCCAGGTTGATTTGGAACTCTCATTTACTGATGAAAATCAGATAATGGGTATTCTGGAAAATTATATAAAAAAGCTTTTTAAAGAACTTTTGAATAAAGAGATAAAGACACCTTTTAATAAACTCAGTTACCGGGAATCTATGAAAAAGTACGGTACTGATAAACCGGATTTAAGGATTCCCATGGAGATAGTTGATATAACCGATTTAGCCAAAAATTGTGATTTTAAAGTCTTCAGCCAGGCCGCCCAGAGCGGAGCGGTCCGGGGTATAAAAGTAACTGAAGATGTCTCCCGGTCTGTAATCGATAAAACCACCCGGGAAGTAAAAGCCCTGGGGGCCAAAGGATTAGCCTGGATGAAAAATAAAGAGGGCAGTTTAAAATCCCAGATAGCTAAGTTTTTTAATGAAACCGAACTGGAAAAAATAGAACAAAAATTCAATACCGAAGAAGGAGACATAATATTCTTTATGGCTGATGAAGAGTATATTGTCTGTAAAACTTTAAATTATATCAGGAAAAAATTCGGTAAGCCGGCTGGCTCGGATTACATTTTTACCTGGATAGTGGATTACCCCCTTGTAGAGAAAGATAGGGAAACCGGAGAATGGAATTCTCTCCATCATCCTTTTACCGCTCCCAGAAGTGAGGATATTGAAAAATTAGAAAAAAACCCCGGACAGGTAAAGAGCAGGGCCTATGATCTGGTTTTAAACGGTTCTGAGATTGGCGGCGGAAGTATCCGTATTCACCGCAAAGAAATACAGGATAAAGTTTTTAATGTGCTTGATATAGGTAAAAAAGAACGGGAAGAAAAATTCGGATTTTTACTGGAAGCTTTAAAATACGGGGCCCCGCCCCACGGCGGATTTGCATTCGGGGTGGACAGATTATTAACCAGAATGCTTAAGCTGGATACGATAAGAGAAGTAATCCCTTTTCCCAAAACTCAGAAAGCGTATTCTCCTTTAACGAATGCTCCGGGAGAAGCAACAAAAGAACAGCTGGAGGAATTGGGGATTAACATTGACATAATAGAAAATACAGATTAACATTTAAACAATTAAAGATACAGTAAATAAAAAAACGACTTTTATCTTATTAAAAGATAAAGATATAGATGGAGGAAATTTATGAAAAAATATTTTTTACCGGTAGTTATAATTACTCTGTTAACCGGGGCCTGCGCTAAAAAAAGCGAAATATCCGAGACCGATATTTCAGCATTAGAAGCAGAAAGAGCTATAGCGATGGCCCGTTCTGAAATAGATGAGGCCAGAGAGGTGGGAGCCGATGTCAGCCGGCCGGAGCAAATACTCGAGGAAGCCCGGAATTTACTCTCTGAAGATAAAAATACAGAAGCCTATCAGAAAGCAAACCAGGCGCAAAAAATAGCTGCAGAACTGAAAGCCAAAGAGTTATCTAAAGTTCGACGGCAGGACGATGCCAGGGCAGCTATTAAAGAAGCCGAAAATTTATTGAGCAAGGCAAAAGAAGAAGATTCGAAAGGGGAGTCGGAAGTTAAAATTGACGAAGCAACTGGATTTTTAAAAGATGCCAGGAAACAGTTTGAATCGGCTAGTTATGGGAAAGCAACTGAACTGGCCATTAAATCGTCGAAACTTTCTAAAAGTATAATAGAGTCCCTAAGGGATAGAGAAATATATCTGGTAGGTAGCTGGGAAACGGACAGAGATTGTCTGTGGAATATATCAGCAAAGAAGGGTATTTATAATGATCCCTGGAAGTGGAAAAAAATATATAATGCCAACAGTGAAAAAATAGATGATCCGGATTTAATTTATCCGGGACAGGAATTCACCATACCGGCGGAATAGTAATATTTGTGAGCAGAGAAATTTACCAGCAAAAGATAAGTTTTAAAAGTTCTCAAAAAGCACTTGAGGCTTTTGGGGAATACGATAAAAATCTCAAGAAACTGGAGAATGAATTCGATGTTCAGATATATGCCCGGGGAACGAAAGCTGTAATAAAAGGTAAAAAAAAGGCTGTAAAGAAAGTCTTATCAAAATTGAAAAAGGGGGAAGATAGACAATCCAAGACGGAATTTTCCGGGACAACCTATATTAAAACTTTTTCCGGCAAGCCGATAAAGCCTCTGGGGGCCAAGCAGAAAAAGTATATCCGGGCTATGAAAGAGAAGGATCTGGTAGTGGCTATCGGCCCTGCGGGGACGGGTAAAACATTTTTAGCCTGTGCCCGGGCTGTAAAAGCTCTGCAGACAAGGAAAGTTGACAGGATAGTTTTAACCCGCCCGGTTGTGGAGGCAGGGGAAAAACTGGGATATCTTCCCGGAGATTTTCAGGAGAAAGTCGATCCCTATTTAAGACCGCTTTACGATGCCTTTTACACTCTTATAGGGCCGTCAAAATTTCAATCCTATCGTGAAGATGATATAATTGAGATTGTTCCTCTTGCCTATATGCGGGGAAGAACTCTGGACGATGCCATGATTGTTTTAGATGAAGCTCAGAATACTTCCTCCGGCCAGATGGAAATGTTTTTAACGCGTATTGGTTTTAATTCTCAGGCAGTTGTGACCGGAGATATTACCCAGGTTGACCTTGAAAAAAGTAAGGTAAGCGGGCTTATTGAAGTTCAGGAAGTAATTAGAGATTTAGAAGCAGTGGAATTTTTATATTTCACTCATGAAGATGTTGTAAGACATCATTTGGTAAAGAAAATAATAAATGCCTATAATGAATTTAAGAAAAATAAAGATAACTGGAAAAAGTAAATACGCGGTAATATTGACCGGCCTTATGGCTGCTTTTATTCTGGCCGTCTCCATGTTCTATTACGGCCATGCCCCGGAAACTATCTTGGGAATTGTGCTTTTAATAACCGGTATTTTTGGGGCCGGGGCTATTATGTACCTTATAAGTTATCCTAAAATATTCAAAAATTCCAAGCATTTAATACTTACCCAGGTAATACTGTTATTATTTCTGGCTATTTTAATACCCATAAAAAATACTTCTACTTTACATCTTTATTTAATGCCCACGGCCGGCGCGGGCGTTCTTTTAACTCTGCTTATTAATCCGGTAGTGGCTCTGATAAATGTTACGATTTTAAGTTTAATAGTTAGTTTTTTGGGGGATTTTAATTTCGGGATGTTTTTTATAACTTTTGTAAGTGGTTTGGTGGGAGTATACGGTTCAATAAATGTCCGGACCCGGCGAGATTTAAATAGATGCGGCCTGTATATATTCGCGGCTAATATCGTAACTATTTCTGCTGTAAATTTACTGAATTCCATCTCTTATGCCGAGCTGGCAATAAATTTGAGCTGGGGTGCCGGGAACGCTTTAATTACAGTTATCATAGCCAGCGGTTTTTTGCCTATTTTTGAAAGCATTTTTGGAATTACTACCGATATAAAGCTGTTAGAACTCGGAGATTTTAATAATCCCCTGCTTAAAAGACTGATGCTTGAAGCGCCGGGGACCTATCATCATTCATTAATGGTGGCCAATCTGGCCGAAAATGCCTGCGAGAATATAGGGGCCAATCCCCTTTTGGGCAGGGTCGGAGCTTATTACCACGATATCGGAAAATTAAAAAACCCCCATTATTTTTCCGAAAATACTCCTGCTAATCAGGATAGGCATAAAAATCTTAAACCCAATATAAGCGCCCTGATTTTAAAAAGACATGTTAAGGATGGGGTGGCCCTGGCCGATGAATACAATCTGGATGAAATAATAAAAAAGTTTATTGAACAGCATCATGGTACTACCTTAATAGAGTATTTTTACAACAAAGTTTTGGCACTGGTAAAAGATGAAACTGAAATAGATAAAAAAGAATATAGATATCCGGGACCCAGACCCTCTACAAAAGAGATAGGGGTAGTAATGCTGGCGGATTCGGTAGAAGCAGCCTGCCGGTCTTTAGACGACCCATCATTTTCCAGAATTTCCGGTCAGGTAGTTAAAATTATAAATAATAAATTTATAGACGGTCAGTTAAATAACTGTAATATAACATTATCCAATCTTGAAAAAATACAGGAGTGTTTTACAAAAACCCTTTCCGGTATTCACCATTCCCGAATTGAATACCCAGAAGACAAAGAAGAAACAAAGATTGAATAAAGATATTGTTATAACTATAAGTGAAAAGGGGCCAGGAGAAGCTTCTTCAAAAGCAGAGTTAATATCCAAGGAGCTCGTAAGAAAAGCGGTAATATTTACTGTAGGTAATTTTTGGCGGTTATCCACTAATTCACCGCAAAAATATATACTTGATATTGATTTTGTAAGTAATAAAAAAATCCTAAAAATTAATAAAAAATATTTAAACAGAAATAGGCCCACGGATGTTATAGCATTTTCTTTAGAAGAGGGGGAAAGGATACCGTCCCCGGAAAAACCGGTCATAGGCCAGCTAATTATATCCGTGGACCGGGCCCAAAAGCAGGCCGTTAAAATAGGTCATTCTGTCGAAATTGAATTATTAGTATTAGTAATACATGGCGCTCTCCATATATGTGGTTGGAGCGAAGGAAAAGAGATCCAGGAATGTCAAGAAAAGATCAAAAGAAAGATATTGAAAAACCGGGTATAATAAAAAGTTTTAATTATGCTATTGACGGCCTTTTGTATGCTGTAAAAACACAGCGTAATATGCGTATCCATTTTATTGTGGCTGTTATGGTTCTCTTGTTTTCACTTTTTTTAAATCTCAGCCGGGTGGAGATAATTGTACTTGTTCTTACGATTTCTATAGTTCTCATAACTGAGATTTTAAATACGGGAGTTGAACTTATAGTTGATCTTATTACCGAACAGCACCATCCTATAGCAAAAATAATAAAAGATCTGGCCGCCGGCGCGGTTCTTTTTTCTTCAATATCTGCCGCTATTATAGGATACCTTATATTTATAAGGGGGGAGGTCCTCCATGTTTTTGAAAAATCCTTTGTTCTTGAAAAGATCACCGCCTATCCCCCGTATTTGACCGGAGTGGTGATATTTTTGGTAATAGTGGTAACTTTATTTATAAAAGCTGTCAGCGGTAAAAGGGCCCGGGTGGTGGGGGGGATGCCCAGTTTACATACAGCTTTGGCTTCCTCGCTGGCAGCGATTATATTTTTTGCTTCAGGTAATATATATATGCTGCTGCTGGCTCTGTTTATGGTATTACTGGTTGCCGAATCCCGGGTTTCGGGGAAATTTCACACTGTAGGAGAAGTTATAGTGGGAGGAATATTAGGATTAACTCTGACCACTTTTGTTTTTCAGATACTGGTTAAATTATGATATATATAATTCTGTTTTTACTGATTTGCGGATCTGCTTTTTTTTCTTCACTGGAGACCGGTCTTCTCTCTCTGGGGGAAATCAATATAAGAAACTGGTCCAGAAAGAGGATTACCAGCCTCACCGAGTGGCTTAAAAATCCGGCCGATATAATAGCCGGTATACTTATAGGAAATAATTTTGTAAATATAATTTTTTCAGCCATAGTGACCGTATTATTAACCCGGTTAGTTCAAACCCACGGTTTTCCGTTAAACTGGGTGGAAACAACTTCAATTGTTAGTTCTTCTTTTATGATTTTAGTTTTAGGTGAGATAATCCCCAAAACCTTTGCCAATACTCATCCGGATAAAATTGTGAGCCGGTTTTATCCCTTATTTATAAAATTTTATTTTTTAATTAAAATTATAATAAAAGGACTAAACCGATTGGCATTTTCTATCGCCGGCTCCCGGAGAAAAGCAGATAAAAAAACTGTGTCCCGGAAAGAGTTGCGCCTGGCCCTGGAAAATATGGAAAGAAACGGACATATGGAGAAAGATTTTTCCAGAATGATGGGGAAAGTATTATTTTTAAATCAGAAGAGCGTGGGGCAGGTAATGATTCCCAGGAAAAAAATATACGGAGTAAATTTAAACTGGAAATACGGGAAAATCATGAAAAAACTTTTAGACAGCAAATTTTCAAGAATCCCGGCATACAAAAAAAACTTGGATAATATAGAAGGATTTATTTATATTAAAGATGTTATCGGGGAGTTAAACCACTTTGACAAGTTGAATTTTGAAAAGATAATAAGAAAACCTCATATTACCAGGGATACAGACCGGACCTGTCAGAGTTTGTTCCAGGAATTACGGAAAAAAAGAATTCACTGTTCTCTTGTAAAGGAAAATGGGAGATTACTGGGGCTGGTGGCTGTTGAAGATTTAATAGAAGAGATAGTGGGGGAGATATACGATGAGTACGATATTAATTAATATATTAATCAAACTGGCTGTTGTTGTAAGTTTGCTAACCCTGGCTACTTTTTTTACTTCATCGGAAACCGCTTTAACTATATTGAGAAAATCCCAGATTCTGAAATTGATAAAGATAGAAGGTTTGAAAAAACTAAAAATGTGGCAGAAAGAACCCAACCGTCTGCTGACTACTATTTTAATCGGGACCGCCGTAAGCGTGGTGGGAGTTTCTGTTATGAGTACTTCAATAGCTCTGGATTTGAGCCGGGAATTTAATTTTTCGACGGTGCTGGCCACAACGGTGAGTACATTTGCAGCTATTTTTCTGGTTCTTTTATTTGTAGAAATACTTCCCAAGGCCTATGCCCGGATGAATTCTCTGAAGGTGGTAAGAAGAATAATCGGTCCTTTAATTATAATAACTACCGTATTAAAACCGGTAGTCAATATATTTTTGTTTATCTCCAATCAGATTATAAAGATATTCGGGGGCAAGTCCATAAAAGACAATCCGTTGTTTGCCGTTGAGGAATTGAAAGGACTTATCGATGTGGGGGAAAAAGAGGGCGTTCTGGGAAAAAACGAAAGGAGAATGCTGTCCCAGATTATAGAATTCGGAGATACGGTAGCCAGGGAGATTATGGTTCCCAAAGTAGATATGAAAGCCCTGGATATAGAGGGAGAAGCTAATTCTCTTATCCAGAAGGCGATTGATTTAGGACACTCCAGAATACCGGTCTACCGGGACCATATAGATAATATTATAGGTATTCTATATGTAAGGGATCTTTTGTCCGAACTGATAGATAACCAGGATATTTCTGTTGAAGAATTATTGAGAGAACCCTATTATATACCCGAAGAAAAATCAGTTGACGATTTATTAAAACAGTTTAAAACGGGGAGCGAACATCTGGCTATAGTAGTTGATGAATACGGTGTTCCCACGGGACTGATAACTATTGAGGATATAGTAGAAGAGATCACCGGGGAAATATTTGACGAATATGATATCTATAAAAAAACTATAAAAAGGGTTGGGAAAAATACCTGGCTGGTGGACGCCGTGGAAGATCTGGATAAGATTAATGATAAAATAGGACTTAATTTACCTGAAGATACTTATGATTCTCTGGGAGGTTTTATTACCGGAGAGCTGGAGAGGGTCCCCGAAGAAGGGGAAGAGATAGATTACAACGGGGTAAAAATCAGAGTAACCGGAGCTTCTCCAACCCGGGTAACCAAAGTGAAAATTTTTTTACCGACCACTTGAATAATATTGATTTAGAACTAACAGTTACTCCAGCTGTAAAAAAATTTGAAATTATATTTAAAATTGTTATATTGTTTGTAAATAAAGTTTGTGAAATTTTTCACAAGTATTAAAAAGGAACAATAAATATGGAAAAAAAACAAGAGTTAAGAAAAATAGTGGATAAATGGAAGGATAAAAAGGGAAACCTTATTATGGTCTTCCATGAAATCCAGAATAAGTACGGTTATGTACCCAGGGATGTTTCTATGGTACTGGCTCAAATGCTGGATGTCCCTTTGGCCCGGATATACGAGGTTCTTACGTTCTACAATTATTTCAAGCTCGAACCTCCTGGAGAACACAGCATTTCTATCTGTATGGGTACGGCCTGTTATCTTAAGGGGGCCGGGGATCTGTTAAGAAAATTTGAGGAGATTTTAAATATAAAGGAAGGGGAGACCACCGAAGACGGGTTGTTTCAGTTAAATGTAGTAAGGTGTCTTGGCTGCTGCGGCCTGGCCCCCGTGGTTACCATAGATGAAAAAGTTTACGGTAAAGTTGAAAAAGAGGATATACCGGATATACTTTCCCGGTATACTAAAAAAGAAAAGGTGAAAAATGCATAAAACCCTGAAAAAAATAAAAGATATACGGAAAGAGAAAAAGACCGCCCGGAAAAATACTGTAATTGTGGGGATGAACAGCTGCGGTATAGCGGCCGGTGCCGGTGAGGTTTATGAGAAATTAGAGAGTAAGATAGCTGAAAATGAACTAAATATTGAACTTAAAAAGAGCGGGTGCCTGGGGGCCTGCTATGCCGAACCGATTGTGGAAGTTATAGGCGAGGGGATGCCCAAAGTTGTCTATATGGATGTGGATAAGGAAGTTGCCGGGGATATAATATCCAGGCATTACCATAACAAAGAGATTATACAAGACCACGTTTATTCTTCTGAGCAGGGATTATCCTTAAAAGATGCCGGAAATTTACCTGAAAAAGAAAGAGATAAAAAGATTATTTTCATAAAAAATACAGGCGTTGAAAATGGTGAAAATATTGATAAGTACTTGGAAATTTTCAGAAGAGAAATAAGGGATAAAAATATTAGGGACCGAATGCAGATTGTAAAGACCGAAGTGTTGGATATTTACAATAAAGGTATTTCCCTAAAGATATGGCCGGATAATATTTTTTATACCGGTATAAAAAAAGAAGATATTCCCGGTATAGTGGAAAAAACAGTACTTAACGATAAAAAAATATCCAGTTTGATTTTAGAAGAAAAGGAAGCCAAGTATGAAAAAGTTGTGCTTAAAAACTGCGGCAAAATAAATCCGGAAAATATTAATGATTACATCGGGACCGGGGGCTATAAAGGTCTGGAAAAAGCGCTGGCCGGAGAAAATATTATAGAAGAACTGAAAATTTCCGGACTCCGGGGAAGAGGCGGAGGGGGGTATCCTACCTGGAGAAAATGGGAGTTTGCCCGGAAGATGGAAAGCGGGACAAAATATATAGTATGTAACGGGGATGAGGGGGACCCCGGGGCCTACATGGACCGGAGTATCTTAGAAGGGGACCCCCATTCTATTTTAGAGGGCATGATAATTGCGGGTATGGCGGTGGGGGCCAATAAGGGTTTTATTTACATAAGAGCGGAATACCCCCTGGCTATAAAGAGAATTTACCGGGCCATCGATCAGGCCGGGGATTATAATATTTTGGGAGAAAACATATTAGGGTCCGGATTTGATTTTGATATAGAGGTCCGGCTGGGGGCGGGAGCTTTTGTCTGCGGGGAAGAGACCGCTCTTTTAGCTTCCATAGAAGGGAAGAGAGGCACCCCCAGACCCAGACCCCCCTATCCCTCGGTAAAAGGACTGTGGGGGGAACCTACGGTAATTAATAACGTAGAAACTCTGGCTAATGTCCCCCGGATACTGGTAAACGGGGGAGACTGGTTTTCAAAGTTTGGAACGGAAAAATCAAAAGGGACTAAAGTTTTCGCCCTTACCGGTAAAGTAAAAAATTCCGGTCTGGTGGAAGTACCCATGGGTACTACCCTTAACGAAATAGTTTATAATCTGGGAGGGGGGCTGGGTTCGGACAGTAAAATTAAGGCGGTCCAGACCGGAGGGCCTTCCGGCGGGGTGATTCCCGGTGATTATCTGGATACCCCGGTAGATTATGAAAGTTTGTCCGAGCTGGGTTCTATAATGGGATCCGGGGGGATGATAGTAATGGACGGGGATGACTGTATGGTGGATGTGGCTAAATTTTACCTAAAATTTTGTGTCGATGAATCCTGCGGAAAATGTATTCCCTGCCGGATAGGGGGGTATCAGCTGCTGAATGTATTAGAGCGGATTACCCGGGGAGACGGGGTCAAAGAAGATCTGGAAAAAATTGAAAGAATTTCTCATACCCTGGCTAAAGCATCGCTTTGCGGCCTGGGGCAGACCGCGCCCAATCCGGTTAAATCTACCCTCCGGTATTTTAAAGAGGAGTATATAGAACATATAACTGAAAATAAGTGTGCAGCCGGAAAATGTGGAGATTTATTAGACTACAGTATAGACCAGCAGGTCTGCCGTAAATGCGATCTTTGCGCCCGGAATTGCCCGGTAGGGGCCATAACCGGAAACAGGGAAGAGGGATATACAATTTCAGCCGAAGAATGTACCGGCTGCGGTGAGTGTTTTGAAGTATGTAAATTCGGAGCGATAATAAGAGAATGACAGTAAATAATAAAATAAAAGCAAAAATATCGGGGATAGATGTAGAGGTAAAACAGGGGACCACTGTATTAGAAGCTGCTAAAAAGGTTCACGTGGGTATTCCCACTTTATGTAAACACTCGGATTTAGATTTTACCGCCGGTTGCGGGATATGTGTTGTTAAAATGAGAGATTCCGGGAATATTTTCCGGGCCTGCTGCACTCCTCTCCAGGAGGGGATGGATATTATTACCCAGGATCCGGAATTAATAAGTATAAGAAGAACTATACTTGAACTTATTCTTTCCAACCACCCCGACGACTGTTTGACCTGCGGCCGGAACAATAACTGCGAACTCCAGTCCCTGGCCTCCGATTTCGGCATAAGAGAGGAGTCTTTTGAAAAAAGATTAAGAGATTTACCGGCGGACAATTCTACAAAAGCGATTGAACTGGTTCCCGAGAAATGCATACTGTGCGGCAGATGCGTACAGGTATGTCAACAGTTGCAGGATGTATGGGCTCTCTCTTTTTTAGAGAGAGGATTTTACACCCGGATTTCTTCCAGCGGTGATATAGAGCTCGCCGAGTCCCCGTGTATAAAATGCGGCCAGTGTTCCGCGCACTGTCCCACCGGCGCAATCTTTGAATACGATGAGACCCGGAAAGTCTGGGATGCTCTTATGGATCCGGAAAAACACTGTGTGGCCCAGATTGCCCCGGCAGTAAGAGTGGGAATCGGGGAGGAATTTTATTATCCTCCGGGTACCAACCTGGCTAAAAAGCTGTACGCTCTATTAAAACGGCTCGGTTTCCAGGGGGTCTTTGATACAAGTTTCGGGGCCGATGTTACCATAATGGAAGAAGCCACGGAATTTAAGGAAAAGTTTCAAAATAATAAAGCCCGGCTGCCTCTTATAACTACCTGCTGTCCCTCCTGGGTAAATTACATGGAAAAGTATTATCCGGATATGATCGAACATTTTTCTTCATGTAAGTCTCCCCACCAGATACTGGGAGTGCTATCTAAAACTTATTACGCAAAACAGAAAGGTATAGATCCAGAGGATATTTATATGGTCTCGATAATGCCCTGCACTTCAAAAAAATATGAAATAACAAGAAGCGAAGAGATGTCCGCTTCCGGCCACCCGGATGTGGATGTGGTTCTTACCACCCGGGAGCTGGCCCGGATGATAAGGCAGGCGGATATAAGGTTTAAGCACCTCCCCGGGGAAGAACCGGACCATATTCTCGGAGAATATACCGGGGCCGGAGTAATATTCGGAGCTACGGGAGGAGTAATGGAAGCAGCTTTAAGAACGTCTCATAAATTTATTACCGGTAAAAATTTAAAGCAGGTAGAAATCAAGGAAGTGAGGGGGTTAAAAGGGGTAAAAGAGGCCAATATAGATATAGACGGCACGCAGGTTCGGGCTGCTATAGCTCACGGAATAGGGAATGTCGAAACTGTGATAGAAAGGGTAAAAGAAGCTAAAGCCGCGGGCCGGGAAACCCCCTACCATTTTATTGAGGTAATGGCCTGTCCCGGCGGTTGCATCGGGGGAGGGGGACAGCCTTACGGGGTGGATGATAAATTAAGAGAAGAGAGAGCCCGGGGTCTTTATAACGACGATAAAGAACATAAGATAAGATATTCCCATGAAAACCCGTATGTAAAGAAGCTCTATGAAGAATTTTTGGATAAACCGCTGGGTAAAAAATCTGAAAAATTGCTCCATAACGAGTATAAGGCAAGACCTGTCTATAAAAAATAAATTTTAGCACCGGGTTAAGATAAAGTTAGAATGAATTACCGTGCCCTCCGTAACAGTAAAATATTTTTCCGGAAAGAAAAACGATAGGTAAATACTCTTGTACCCGGTAAAATGGGGCACCGGTCAGGATAAAAGTAAGGGGAAAGCAAATGAAAAAAGCACCAGATTCCGTAAGATTACATATTGCTCTAACCGGCCGGATGAACGTGGGGAAATCCAGCTTTATGAATTTAGTTACCGGCCAGAATTCGGCTATAACTGATTCTAAGCCGGGGACAACTACGGATGTGGTGGAAAAGAAGATGGAGCTTCGTCCCCTGGGGCCGGTTCTCTTTTTAGATACTGCAGGTATAGACGATAAATCTTCGCTTGCCGGGAAAAGGCTGACCGGTACCCGGAAGATAATTGACCGGGCCGATGTTATAGTTTTGATAACCACGCCCGGACAGTGGGGAAAATATGAACAGGACATAGTCCGGCGTGCCGGCCACCGGGATATTCCCCTGATGGTTGTTGTAAATAAGATAGATTTAGAGAAACCGTCACCGGAATTTTTAGAAAAAATCGGTAAAGAGACGGAAAACGTTATGACCGGCAGCAGCAAGGAGGCCGCCGGCCGGGATAAATTTACCACTGATTTTAAGGATATATTGATAAACATATGTCCGGAAGATTTTATCTTTCCCCCGCCCCTTGCCGGCGACCTGTTAGAGAAAGGGGGTATGGGAGTACTTATAACGCCCATAGATATAGCCGCCCCCAAAGGACGGTTAATATTACCCCAGGTTCAGACCATAAGGGATATATTAGACAGCGACTCTTCTGTGGTGGTTACCAAAGAGACTGAATATCCCAAGGTGCTTGACCGGATAACCGGATCCCCGCAGATAGTTATATGCGATTCCCAGGTGGTTGATAAAATGGTAGAAGAGACTCCGGATAATATACCCTGCACTACTTTTTCTATAATATTCTCCAGGAACAAGGGGGACTTATCCGAGATGGTAAGGGGGGTAGCTCAGGTGGATAATTTAAAAGATGATGATCGGGTTTTAATTGCCGAAGCCTGTACCCACCATCCCACTGAAGATGATATAGGAAGGGTTAAGATTCCCCGGTGGATAAGAAAGTATACCGGAAAAAATTTGAAATTCGATGTAAGCACCGGAAAAAATTATCCCGATAATTTAGAAAAATACAGTATTATCGTTCACTGCGGGGGATGTATGATAAACCGGAGATTTATGTTATCCAGGATTCAAAAAGCTAAAAGCCAGGGAGTACCGGTTACCAATTACGGGGTTCTTATATCCCGGGTTCACGGGGTTTTAGAAAGAGTGCTTTCGCCATTTGAAGAAGCTCTTAATATTTTCAAAAAAAGCGGGGAAGGAGAATAGAGAAATGAATCAAAAAATAAGAAATTTTATAGACGGAGATCTTATACGCAGCAAATTGGCAAAGAATAAGAATCCCGATCCATCGAGGATAAGGGATATAATAAAAAAATCTCTGGCCCTTGAATCTCTGTCTCCATCCCAGACCGCAGCCCTTATAAATGTAAATGATCCCCGGCTTTTAGAGGAGATGAAAGAGGCGGCTTTAAAGATAAAAAAGAAAGTTTATGATAACCGGATAGTTACTTTTGCCCCACTTTATATAAGCAACCTGTGTGTAAATGATTGTCTTTACTGCGCCTTTAGAAAATCCAACCGGGAGGTTAAAAGACGGGCTCTATCTACAAAAGAAGTAAAGAAAGAGGTAGAAAAGCTGGCCGGTGAAATAGGACATAAAAGATTAATTGTGGTTTACGGGGAGCATCCAGAAACGGATATTGAATATATGAAAAAGACCATCCGGGCAATTTATCAAGTTAAGACCGGCCCCCGAAGCACCGGCGAAATACGGAGGGTGAACGTCAATGCTCCCCCCCTGACAGTGGAGGAATTGAGGGAGCTTAAAGAAGTGGGAATCGGAACCTACCAGGTGTTTCAGGAAACCTATCACCGGGATACTTACCGGAAAGTACATCCCCGGCAGACCCAGAAATCCGATTACAGGTGGAGACTGGAGTGTATGCACCGGGCCTTTAAGGCCGGGATAGACGATGTGGGTATAGGAGCGTTATTTGGACTTTATGACTGGAAATTTGAGGTTATGGGACTGGTCTGTCATTCTCTGGAGCTGGAATATAAATTCGGGATTGGGCCCCACACCATATCTTTTCCCCGCCTGGAGCCGGCTATGAATGCCCCTTTAACTAAAAATTCAAAATATCAGGTATCGGACAGCAATTTTCTTAAACTTATAACCGTATTGAGACTGGCCGTACCCTACACCGGGCTTATAATAACCGCCAGAGAGCCGGCAGGCATAAGAAGCCGGGCGTTATACAGGGGTATAACCCAGACCGACGCTTCTACCAGGATAGGTCTGGGGGGCTATAATTCTTCGGCCGGACAAAAAGAGGACAGACAGCAGTTTCTGCTGGGGGATACCCGGAGTCTGGATCAGGTTACCCGGGAGCTTATAGACCGGGGGTTTATCACTTCTTACTGTACGGCCGGATACAGGTGCGGGAGAACAGGTAAAAACATAATGAAAATGTTAAGGTGCGGGCAGGAGAGTGAATACTGCAAACTCAACGCAGTCCTTACTTTCCGGGAGTGGCTGGATGATTTTGCCACTGAAGAGACCCGAAAAAAAGGGGAAAAGCTTATCCAAAAGGAGATAGAGGAGATTAAGAAAGATATGCCCGATATCTACTCTAGATTTAAAAAATATTACGAAAAGACCAAAAACGGGGCCAGGGACCTTTATTTTTAATTTAAGTATGTCTAAAACAGGACAGGTCCAAAAAATATTAAAAAAAATTGAAGACGGAAATTATTCCAAACAGGATTTTATCTATTTAATTAATATCCAAAACAGGGAAGAATTTCAGCCTGTTTTTAACTGTGCGGATAAAATTTGCAGGTCAGTTTACGGGGATGACGTATACCTGAGGGGAATAATAGAGTTTTCCAATTACTGTAAGAAAAACTGCAGGTACTGCGGAATACGCCGGGATAATAAGAACATAACAAGGTACCGGATGAGCCCGGAAGAAATATTAAAATCGGCCGGGTATATTGTGGAAAATGAGATTAAAACTGTTATTCTTCAGTCGGGAGAGGACTCTTATTACAGTGATGAGGTTATGGTTGATATCATTAAAGAGATAAAAAACCGCTATGATGTAGCTTTGACTCTTTCGGCGGGGGAAAAATCTTTTGAAAGTTACCAAAAATTTAAGGATGCCGGGGCCGACAGGTATCTTCTGCGTATAGAGACTACGGACCCCGGTCTGTATAACCGGCTTCATCCCGATTCGTCTCTGGATAACCGGAAAAAGTGTCTGGATGATTTAAAAAAACTGGGATATGAAACGGGAACCGGGAATATGGTAGGTCTGCCCGGGCAGAGCAGGGAATCCCTGGTGGAGGATATCTTTTACTTTAACCGGCTGGATGCGGATATGGTGGGGATCGGCCCTTTTTTACCTCACCGGGATACTATTTTTAAAAACCGTCCGGGAAAAGATTTTTTTCTTACCCTTAAAGTCCTGGCCATGATAAGATTACTTATGAAGAATCCCAATATCCCGGCGACAACGGCCATGGGGACGCTGGATCCTTCAGGCAGAGAGAAGGCCCTGGGGTCGGGGGCGAATGTAATAATGCCCAACTGCACGCCCGGAAAATACAGAAAAAATTATAAACTGTACGATAATAAAATCTGCCTGTTTGAAAAACCAGAAAAGTGTGCCTCCTGCGTGAAAAATATTGCCCGGCAGGCCGGTAAATCGGTAAAAAGAACCAGGGGATTCCGAAAAATTATCTAAATTCAAATTTTTATTTATTCTCTTAAAAAAGCTGGTTTTATCTCCCCCGGATTCCGGTATTTCAGCTATAAATTTTATCTTGCTTTTTAAGTTTTAAAATGTTAAACTTTCAAACGATTTTAGATGTATTTAAACTAAAGTATTAAAGGACTATATATATACAGGATGGAAAAATTAGCACTCTACATTCCGGAAATAAGGCAAGCCATAAAAAACAAAAATTTTGAGGATTTAAAAAGGATTCTTAAAGTACAGCCGGTAGTAGATATTGCCCGGGGCTGGGAAAGTCTTTCTAATACAGAAAAACAGGTTGTTTTTGATAATATTGAGTTTTCAAAGAAGGTTGAACTCTTTGAGAGATTAAATTTTAAACAGCAGAAATTCCTGGTAAAAAAATTTAAAACCGGACAGATCATTCCCGTTTTAAACCGGATGGCTTCCGATGAAAGAGTGGACTTTTTTGATAAGTTATCCTCCCGCCGATCTAAGAAATTTTTTGATCTCATGGAGGAAAGTGAGGTTAAAAATGTAAAAGAACTGATGGCTTACGGGGTGGAGACGGCCGGGGGAAAGATGACCACGGAATTTGTAAAATTAAATCCAAAAATGTCCGCCCGGGACGCCCTTCTAAAATTAAACAGCAATCTGTCCAGCAAAAAAGTCAGAAATATCTACGCCCTTTATGTGGTAGACGGTAAGGATAATTTAACCGGCGGCCTTTCCCTTCAGCGACTTGTTACTGCAGATCCGGATAAGTCTATAGAGCAGCTGGCAAAGCCGGTGGATAGTATACAGGTTTACGCTGACCAGGACCAGGAAGAAGTGGCCCGGCTGTTTACCCATTACGATCTTCTCTCCGTGCCGGTAGTCAGTAAGAGAGGCAAGCTGCTGGGGGTTATAACTATAGATGATATAGTGGATGTAATTCATCAGGAAACCGAAGAAGATATAGCCATGATGTCGGGAGTGGACCCGGACGACTTTAAAAAGTCCAGTCTTGCAGGTACCCTTAAAACCCGCCTCCCCTGGTTGTTTTTAGCGTATCTTGGCGGTCTGGCGGCGTCGGGAGTTATAGGAAGGTACGAGGCCACTCTGGAAAGTGTGGTTGCCCTGGCTGCTTTTATACCCGTTATTATGCATATGGGGGGAACTGTGGGAGTACAGTCCTCAACGGTTATGGTAAGGGGGTTTGCCCTGGGTAAAATTAACTCCGGCCGGATTGGAAAAATTCTTTTAAAAGAGTTTGGAATAGGTCTTATTTTAAGTGCCGGGTATGCGGTTTTGCTTGGCCTTTTGTCCTGGTTGAGGTATGGAGCTTTAGAAAGTGCCTCTAAAATTGGAATAGTAACCGGAAGCAGTATAGGGCTGGTAATGGTACTGGGAGCTACAATCGGAGTATGTCTGCCCTTTGTCTTTAAAAAGTTCGGCATTGATCCGGCTGTAGCTACAGGGCCGGTAATTACCCCTGTAATAGATATAGCCGGTCTGGGAATATATTTTGCAATTGCCAGTGCGGTTTTACTATGAATATTAAAGCAGAAATCGTAGAGAAATTAAAAACGGCCATACGTTCTGAAAATAACCGTAAAGTCAAAGAAATTCTTACCCGTATTAAGCATGTGGATATTGCCGCTATATTTGAATTCCTGGAGGAAAAAGAACGGGTACGGACCTTTAAATTACTCTCCTTTGAAAATAAAGTTAAAGTTTTAGAGGATCTGAGTCGGGATATTCAAAAAGAGCTTGTAAACAGTCTGGAAAAAGAGGTAATCGGAGAAGTATTAAATGAGATGGAGCCGGATAACCGGGCTGATTTATTTGCCGGCATTTCCCGGAGCCGGGCCAGGGAACTGCTGGGATTTTTAAGAAAAGAAGAAGCCGACGATGTAAAAGAGCTCTTAGAATACGGTGAGGAAACCGCCGGGGGGCGGATGACCACGGAATTCATTGCTTTAAATGGTGAAATTACCGCCCGGCGGGCTCTTATAACCCTCCAGAAAAAATCCAAAAATAAGAAAGCCCGCAATAGTAATATATACGCAGTCTACACCGTAGATGAAACCGGCCGGCTGGAAGCAGGCATATCCCTTCAAAGACTTATAACTTCCCGACCGGATGTGAAACTTAAAGAACTTGCCCGGCCCGTGGACCGGATAAAAGTTAACGTTCATGACGACCAGGAGCAGGTAGCCCATCTTTTTGCCCATTACGATCTACTCTCGGTACCGGTAGCCGATGAGAACAATAAACTTGTGGGGGTAATTACCATAGATGATATAGTAGATGTAATTCAGCAGGAGGCCAGCGAGGATATGGCCCTGCACGCGGGGATGGATGAGATAGATTATCAGCCGGGTAATATAGGTAAAGCTGTCCGTACCCGGGGACCCTGGCTGATGACTTCTTTTGCCGGGGGAGTGACCGCGGCTATTATAATAGGTATTTTTGAAGGGACTCTGGAAAAAGTTGCCGCTCTTGCGGTCTTTATTCCCATTATAATGGATATGGGAGGGAATGTCGGCGTTCAATCTTCTACAGTGGTGGTAAGAAGACTTGCTCTTGAAAAGAATAAAAAGAGCTGGCGTAATTCGGTGGCCGGAGAACTCAGGTCGGGCATCATTATGAGCGTGGGATTCGGGTTACTTTTATGGCTGTACGCTTCCTGGCAGTATACTTTGGATATAGGGCTGGCCAGCGGTCTGGGAATTGCCGCTGCTTTAGCGCTTTCTACCTGTATGGGAGCTTTCCTGCCGGTTATCTTTTATAAAAAAAATATGGATCCGGCTGTAGCCACCGGCCCGCTTATCACTACTGCAATAGATGTTCTGGGACTGGGTATTTACTTTCTGCTGGCTCTGTGGATTGTTCTCTAATATTATATGTATTATAACTGCCGGGATACAGGCATAGTACTTAGAAGTTATGACTATGGAGAGGGCCACCGTATTATGGTAATATTTACAAAAAATTCCGGAAAAGTAAAAGCAGTGGCCAAGGGATCCAGAAAGACAAAGTCGCGCTTTGGTTCAAAGCTGGAGCCTTTTTCGGAAAACGAATTTCTGCTTTACAGAAAACCCGGGTCGGAACTTTTTACCATAACGGGTTGTTATCCCATAGAATCTAATAAAAAAATAAGGGAAGATATGAAACGCTACGGTTTCGGAGCAGTTATGGTGGAAGGGGTGAATCTGCTGACTGCCGAAGAGGACCCTGACAGAAAAATTTATCATTTACTTAAAAAATATATTAAGTATGTCCGGGAGAAAAAAGCAGCTCCGTCGGCCTGGCTGTTTTTATTTAAACTGCTTAAATACTCCGGCTACCGGTTGAATATGTTCAGCTGTGTTTTCTGCGGAGCCCCGACCGGCGGGGGAATGGCATTTATCCCTTCCGAGGGAGGAATTAGCTGCCGGGATTGTTTTTCCCGGAAAAAGCCTTTTATCCCGGTAAAATATAAAACTCTTAAGGTAATAAAAAGGTTGAGTCCGGATAGAGAAATCCCCCCCCGAATAGAAAGAGAAATTGGAAATATCATACATAAATTTGTAAAATACCAATTCGGAAAGGAATTAAATTCCGTTAAATTTATTGAATTTTTTAGAAATAAAGAGGAGTTGAGCGAGAAGAAATAAAAAGAATGTATTTTCAAACATTAATTAAAAGACTGGAAGACTACTGGGCGGATAATGGCTGTATTCTTACCCAGCCATATGATATAGAAGTTGGAGCGGGAACGTTTAACCCGGCCACGTTTTTATATTCTCTCATGGACCGACCCGTATCCGTAGCTTACGTCGAGCCTGTGCGCAGGCCCACTGACGGGAGGTACGGAGACAATCCCAACCGGCTTCAGCATTATTACCAGTACCAGGTTATTTTAAAACCCTCTCCCGATAATGTGCAGGAATTATACCGGGGAAGTTTAAAGCATTTAAATATAAAATTAAAAGAACACGACTACCGTCTTATTAAAGACGACTGGAAATCCCCGACCCTGGGGGCGTGGGGGCTGGGCTGGGAAGTCTGGCTGGACGGTCTGGAGATAACCCAGTTTACCTATTTTCAGCAGGTGGGCGGAATTGATCTAAAACAAATTCCCGTGGAATTGACTTACGGTCTGGAGAGAATAGCCATGTTCCTCCAGGATGTGGACAGTGTCTATGATATTCAGTGGAATGAAGATTATACGTACGGAGATATCCACCACCGGGATGAAGTAGAGTTTTCCAGATATAATTTTGAAGAAGTGGACCCCGAAATACAAAAGAATTTTTTTAAAAGTTACGAACAAAGATGCCGGGATATGGTAAAAAAAGGACTTCCCCGTCCGGCCTATGATTTTGTATTGAAGGCCTCCCACAGTTTTAATCTGCTTGATGCCCGGGGGGTGTTGAGCGTATCCCAGAGAAACAGGTATATAGAAAGAGTCAGGAAAATGGCCAAATCAGTTGCAAAAGAATTTATGAAAGATAGCGATGAGTAAAAAATATAATTTTTTAATAGAAATAGGTTGTGAAACTTTACCTCCGGGGGTAGTAAAATTATTCCAGAAAATCGCCGAAGAGAAACTTAAAAATATTTTCAAAGAGTACAGAATTGAGGAATACAGCAGTATAGAAGTTTATTCTTCGGTGAGACGATTAGCTGTAAAGGTAAATCAAATTACCTCCCATCAAAATTCTAAGGTGGAGAAAATTAAGGGGCCTCCGTATGATATAGGTATAAAAGACGGGGAACCGACCCGGGCGGCACTGGGGTTTGCCCAAAATATGGATGTGGATTTTGATGATTTAATTTCTGAGGATACAGCCCGGGGAAAATACCTTTTCTGCGTGAAAAAATATCCGGGAAAGGCCGTGAGAAAACTTCTGCCGGAATTGACAGAAAAATTTTTAAAAAGTCTTGAATTTCCGGCGAACATGAGATGGCCGGGATCGGACTTTAAATTTCCCCGGCCGGTAAGATGGATAATAGTTAAGCTGGGAAGTAAGGCAGTACGGTTTAAAATAGGTAATTTAAAAGCAGGTCGCAGTTCCCGGGGGCATTATTTGTTTTCCGACCGCAAAATTGTTATTGAAGATATAGAAAATTATAGAAAAAAATTGAGAAGAAATTATGTTATTGTGGACCCTAACGAACGCCGGGAAACTCTGCTTCAGGCTATTAACAGGCCTTTAAAATATACTACCGGCTATCCTGTCGAGAGGGAAGAACTTTTGGATGAAATAAATAATTCCGTGGAATATCCAACCGGAGTTAAAGGGAAATTCCCAAAAAAGTATTTGGATATGCCCAGAGAAATAATAGAGGCCTGTCTTGTGTACCATCAAAAATTTTTTCCGGTTGAGAATAAACAGGGGAAGCTGATGAACTATTTTGTAGGGGTTAGGGATGGCATCTCTGAATATTTAGAACCGATCCGCAGGGGATATGAGAAAGTACTTATCGCCCGGTTAAAGGATGCGGAATTCTTTTTTAATAAAGATCGCCGGCTGTCTCTTAAGGAGCACGTTGAAAAACTGAAAGGGGTGGATTTTACCAGGGATCTGGGGACGCTGTATCACAAAGTTAATAGAGTAAAAAACTTATCTGAATATATAGCCGACGCTTTAAATAAAGGAAAAAAATTTAAAAAACAGGTTAAGAAAATTTCTCTGCTGGGCAAGGCCGATCTTACTACATTAACGGTAGAAGAGTTCCCTGAACTGGAGGGTATAATTGGTAGAATTTATGCTGAATTAGACGGAGAATCCAAAAAAGTGGCCCAGGGGATTTATCAGCACTATATGCCCCGTACAGGAGAAGACGATATCCCCGGAACGGATGTTGCCGCGGTAGTGGGGGTAGCCGACAGAATAGATACTTTATGCGGTAATTTGGGCAAAGGGTTGAAAGCCACCGGTTCCGAGGACCCATTCGGGCTGCGGCGTATCGGAAAAGGTCTTTTAAAAATATTATCCCGGAAAAAGTGGGATATTAATTTTAAAGATACAATAGAAAAAAGTCTGGATTTATATGCAGAACAGAATATTGAGTTTGGCAACTCCGGCAAGAAAAATTTAGAAGATTTTTTAACTTTACAGATTCGCCAGCATTTAAAAGAAAATTTTAAGTACGATATAGTGCGCTGCGTTATGGAATCTAACGAAAACAACCCGGTACAGTTAGAAAAGATGGCCCGGGCTGTAGACTATATAAAAACCGAAAAAGATTTTGATTCTTTAATTACAGCTTTTAAACGGATTAACAATATACTAAAGCAGGCCCGGAAAAAGAATATTGGTATTCCAGATAAATATGATCGCCGGAGACTGATCGAACAGACTGAAAAAAAACTGGACAAAAAATATTCCAGAATTACAAGAGACATTGAGAAGAGTATAGATAATAGAAACTACAGGGGAGTTTTAGAGCTGCTTATATCTCTGAGGAAGGATATCGATAAGTATTTTGAAGAAGTTATGGTTATGTCCGATGATATTAAAAGGTGTAAGAACAGGCTGGCCATGCTAAAAAATATTAAAGAAATTTTTGCTCCGGTGGGAGATATTACAAAGCTGGAAGTGGAGTAGATGCTGTTAGTTCATACAAAGGTACAGCCCTCGTCTTCGCGTCAGGCTATTACCCGGATGGATAACGGAGAAATTAAAATAAATTTAACGGCTCCCCCCTCCGGCGGAAAAGCCAACCGGCAATTGATTGAATATTTAGCCCAGCTGCTGGATATTTCTAAAAAGTCTATTAGGATAAAAAAAGGCAAAAAAAACTCCCGGAAAGTAGTTCAGATTAACGGAGTTAAAAAATCAGAATTTAACAGCATTTTAGAATAATTTGACATACTTAAAAGAATAAATAAATTAAAAATAGGGGAGGGCAGGTTGAACAAGAGGAATGAAAATATTAAGGAGAATTTAATGTCTGAAAAACATATCTATTTTTTTGGAAAAGGTGAATCGGAAGGCTCGCAGGATTTAAAAGAGATTTTAGGCGGAAAGGGAGCGAATCTTGCTGAGATGTCCAGTATCGGACTGCCCGTGCCTCCGGGGTTTACTATAACTACCAAAGTTTGCAAAATGTATTCCGAAGAAGACAGATATCCTGAAGGACTTGATGAAAAAATAGATGAAAACTTAGCCCGTTTGGAAGAGAAGATGGGTAAAAAATTAGGAGATACAGACGACCCCCTCCTTGTATCCGTAAGAAGCGGAGCGGCTCAGTCTATGCCCGGGATGATGGATACGGTTTTAAATTTAGGGCTTAATCCCGATTCGGTTCAGGGACTTATAAATATGAGTGATAATCCCCGGTTCGGATGGGATTCTTATAGAAGATTTATCCAGATGTTCGGTAATGTGGTAATGGGAATTGACGGCGAAAAATTTGAAGAAGAGATAAGTAAAATGAAAAAGGACCGCGGGGTTCAAAAAGATACGGATCTTACCGCGGATGATTTAAAAGAACTGGTGGATGTCTTTAAAAAGGTTTACGAGAAAGAGACCGGAGAAAAATTTCCCGACGATCCCAAAGGTCAGTTAAAAAAATCTATTGATGCGGTTTTTGGTTCCTGGAATAATCCCCGGGCTATTAAATATAGAAAATTAAATGATATAACCGGACTTTTGGGGACAGCCGTAAATGTACAGGCCATGGTTTTTGGAAATACCGGAAATGAGTCGGCCACCGGCGTAGCTTTTACCCGGAATCCTTCCACCGGTGAAGATGAGTTTTACGGAGAATATCTTACCAACGCCCAGGGGGAAGATGTAGTAGCCGGGATAAGGACCCCTCATTATCTTACGGTAAAAGATTCCCGGGAATGGGCCGAAGCTAAAGATATTAGCGAAGAAGAGCGAAAAAACGAGTATGCTTCTCTTGAAGAAACTATGCCCGAAGTTTTTGAGGAACTTCTTAAAATAAGGAAGAAACTGGAAGCGCACTACAAGGACGTACAGGATCTGGAGTTTACCATAGAAAAAGGAAAACTTTATCTTCTGCAGACCAGAACCGGTAAACGTACGGGAACGGCCGCGGTAAAAATAGCCGTGGATATGGTTGATGAAGGGCTTATAGATAAAAAGACAGCTGTATTGAGGGTAGAGCCCAAGAAACTGGATGAACTCTTACATCCCCAGATTGATCCGGAAGCCCAGGTGGATGTCATAGGTAAGGGTTTACCCGCATCTCCGGGTGCCGCTGTGGGAAAGATAGTTTTTGACTCCGACGATGCAGAAGCCAAAGCCGAAGATGGCGAAAAAGTTATTCTGGTACGGAACGAAACTTCCCCCGAAGATATCGGAGGTATGAGTGTTTCCGAAGGTATTTTAACCGCCAAGGGTGGAATGACTTCCCATGCCGCTGTAGTTGCCAGGGGGATGGGCAGTCCCTGTGTTGCCGGGTGCGGAGATTTAACTATAGATCTGAAAAGCAGGACCTGCAAATTTAAAGATCGAAAGTACAAAGAAGGGGACGGCATTACCCTTGACGGAAGTAAAGGAGAGGTAATAGACGGTAAGGTTAATTTAAAAACTCCGAAGTTAAAAGGTAATTTTGCCAAAATTATGGAATGGGCTGACGAGTTCCGGGATATGGGAGTAAGAACCAACGCCGATACTCCCGAAGACGCTAAAAAAGCAAGAGAGTTCGGGGCCGAAGGTATAGGCCTGTGCCGGACCGAACATATGTTTTTCGGAGAAGAAAGAATTCCGGCGGTCCAGAGGATGATACTCTCGGATAAGGGAGAAGAAAAAGATAAAGCCCTGGAAAAACTCTTACCTATGCAGAAAGAGGACTTTATAGGCATTTTTAAAGCTATGGAAGGTCTTCCGGTCACTGTAAGGCTGCTGGATCCCCCTCTGCATGAATTTTTGCCCAAATCGGACAGCGAAATAAGCAAGCTGGCCGAAAAACTGGGGCTTTCTAAGGAAGATGTAAAAGATAAAGTGGAATCCTTAGATGAGTTAAATCCCATGCTCGGACACCGGGGTTGCCGCCTGGGTATAACATTTCCATCTATTTCCAGGATGCAGACCAGGGCTATTATGGAAGCGGCCTGTGAGCTGACCGGTGAGGGGGTAGATGTAAAACCGGAAATAATGATCCCCCTGACTTCCACGGCTACCGAATATGAAAATCAGGAAGAAGTGGTAAGGACGGAAGCCGAAAAAGTTATCCGGGAAAAAGGTCAGAAAGTTGCCTACAAGGTGGGAACCATGATAGAAATCCCCCGGGCCTGTCTGGTGGCGGATAAGATAGCCCAAAACGCGGAATTCTTTTCTTTTGGAACTAATGATTTGACCCAGATGACTTTTGGACTGTCCAGAGACGATGCCGGAAAATTCCTTCCCGAGTATGTAGATAAGGGCATTCTTCCCAGCGATCCGTTTATGGTCTTAGATCAGGAAGGTGTGGGTAAAATGGTGGAGATAGCTGTGGAAAAAGGCCGGTCCACTAAAAAAGACTTAAAGATAGGTATCTGCGGTGAGCACGGCGGAGAACCTTCTTCGGTAAAATTCTGCCACAGAACAGGACTTAATTATGTCTCATGTTCTCCTTACAGAGTACCCATAGCCCGTCTGTCAGCTGCCCAGGACGTTATTGAATAATTGAAATTTCTAGAATTTAAGCATACTGACTGTACTATAATATAAAGTGATTACGGATTTAAGGGAAGCCAAAAGGCTTGATAGGTTAAGTCGGTGTCTCTTTTTATTATAAAATAGGAACCGGTATTGTTTTTATAAAGTGATTGTGCGGGATTATTCTCTTATGCGGTCCCCGAGAAGAATTATATCTCTTATGTTAGATTTATCCCCTTCTTGCATCCACCGGTTTTTAAAATCCTCATTTTGAACCAGCTGGGATATGGCAGAAAGGGTTTTCAGATGAAAATTTCTCTCGTCCGTGCTGCCTACCAGAATAAAAGCAGCTTTAACTGAAACAGTATTATTTTCTGTTTTAAATTCTATGCCTTTTCTGCTTCTGGCCACGACAATTTCGAATATATTTTCTCCTTCTATAACAATATGGGGTATGGCCAGAAAGGAGTTGATTACCGTGGATGTATCTTTTTCTCTTTTTAAAAAATTTTGGTATAACTGTTCAGCGGGCTGGTCAATCCTTTCGGACAGTTTTTCAGATGCCTCCCGGAGCATCTTTTCCATGGACACTTTACGGTCGTAATCGAGAACTACGCAGTCCTCAATAAGTTGGTCAAATCTGTCGTTAACTATTTCATCCCTTTCCCGGATTATATCTTTAAGTTCATTCTCTAAAAGACCGCCGGTTAGATTTTTATCGCCGATTCTTTCTATAAGATGTATGAGTGCGTACTCCTGCTGGGCCTGCGCTCTTCCGTAAAACCAGTACACTAAAAATCCGCCCAGAAAAAATAAAGCAGTAGTAAGAAGAGCGGATATCCCCATTTTAAACAATAGAGTGGAAAGTCCTATAATCCCGGCTATCTGGAGCCAGGGGTAGAAGGGGGCTTTAAATTGTGGCTGATAGTTCTGGATATGACTTTCCCGGAGAACAATAACGGAAAAATTAGCAAAAATAAAGGAAAGCAGAAGAACCGTGGAAGCTGCCTTTACTAAAACATCAAGCTTAAGAAATAAAGATATAAGGACAACAATTCCGGTAATTAAAAGGGCGTTGGAGGGAATATTTTTAGAATTTATTTTTTTAAATAAAGGAGGAAGCATCCCGTCTCTGCTTAAAGCCAGCGGATACCTGGCCGCGGACATTATACCGGCGTTGGCCGTAGAAACAAAAGCCAGAATTGCGGCAATAGCCAGAATAATCTTACCGGGTTCCCCCATAAATACTGCCGCCGCGTCATTTACCGGAGTGAGAGATTCTTTAAGAATTTCCGGGTCCAGTACTCCGGTAGTTACAAAAACAACCAGGGCATACATGACGGAGACAAATATCATTGAATAAATCATTCCCTTGGGAATATTAACTCCCGGGTTGTGAGTTTCTTCGGCTATGCTGGTTATTTTAAGGATTCCCCCGTAAGAGATAAAGACAAACCCGGCGGTGGAAATAATGCTAGAAAATCCGCTAGAAGCAAAATTAGAAAAATATGTCGGTTTTACCGTACCGAACCCTTTGCCTACGAAGATACCGAGCAGGCCTATCAGTACTAAAACTATAATTACCTGTGTTCGACCCGCTAACTTTGTTCCCAGAAAGTTAATTGCTATAAAAAGTACTGCTAATCCGATACTCACAATTTTTATATTAACGGGAATGATCATCTGGGCAAATGCTCCCAGGCCCACCAGGGCAAACGAACTTTTTAAGGATATTGTAAACCAGTCCACTATCCCACCGATTGTTCCGGCTGCCGGTCCCAGACTGCGGGTTATGTAAAAATAAGTTCCCCCGGCTTTAGGCATGGCTGAAACCAGCTCCGCCTGGCTTAACATTCCCGGAAGAACCAGACAGGCGGCCAGAAAATAAGAGAGAATTACGGCCGGTCCGGCTTTTGCGTAGGCCAGTCCGGGCAGTACAAAAAGTCCGGAACTTATCATGGCTCCGGTAGCCAGACAAAAAATTTCCAGAAGGTTTAAATTATTTTTTAAATTTTTTGAATCATTCATACGTACATGTATAAATATATAAAATATAATAAATTAAGTCTAATTTAAATTCCTTTTTGAAGACATATTTTTTGTAAAGGACAGTCCAAGCAGCGGGGATTTCTCGCTTTACAGGTATTACGGCCGTGTTCGATTAAAAGATAAGTAAATCTAAACCATTTTTTCCGGGGCAGTATTTTCATCAAATCCTGTTCTATCTTGTCGGGGTTTTTGTGTTTGGTAAGTCCCAGTCTGTAAGATAATCTTTTAACATGTGTATCGATCGCAATGCCCTCAAAAATTCCGTAAGCGTTCCCCAATACTACATTGGCAGTTTTTCTGGCCACTCCCGGGATTTTCAACATATCCTCCATGTTGTCAGGAACTTTGCCGTTAAATTTATCATCTATTAATTTAGCGGCTCCCAGAATATTTTTGGCTTTGTTATTATAAAAACCCGCCGGTCGGATATACCGGATAAGCTCTTCTTTAGACATATCCAGGTAATTTTCCAGCCGGGGATAATCCCGGAAAAGTTTTTTGGTTATTTTATTAACTCTTTTATCAGTACACTGAGCGGAAAGTATTGTAGCCACAAGCAGCTGCCAGTTATTGCGGAAGTTAAGACTTATATCGGCTTTCGGATATTTTGTGGATAGCGTATTATAAATTTTGTTAATTTTTTCAGTTCCCATCTATAGTATATTTTAAAATATTAATTCCGGTCGAAAAAAATGTTTTTCCCCGTCGCCGAAAGGGGGATGCCCAGGGCCATAGCTATATCTTTACCAAGTAAGTTCAATTTTTTTACAGTATAACCCACCGTGTACATAATCCGGTTATCTATGTGGAAATCAGAGGCTTTAGCTACAGCAGAACCTACGGCTATACCCAGATCTCCGGAATTGTAGGCACAGGTTATATGGGATTCTTTAGCTTTCAGGCAGGTATTTTTACCGCAGAATCCGCAGTCAAGTTCAAGAGTACTGTAGCGAGTAGCCAGTAATAATAGACAATCCGCTTTCTCAATATTGTCCGCATCCCTTTTGAAGGTCTGGGGACGTGAAGTTTTTTTTCCTGTCTCAATCATATTATCAGCTAACTCTTTTAATTCATTTTTTTTAAATATTTTTATTACCAGATTGTCCCGCCCCCGGGCTTTGGGAGCGGTTCTGGCCGCAATAGCCATAAAGTTAGCTACATCCCGCACACCTTTTTTAATATCTTTCATAGTTACCTCCGTTAAATTCAAAACTGTTTTCGAGCATCTTAAAAATAAGTTTGGGGTTCGGTACCTTCGATAAAGGCCTGGATAACGGCATTTTCTGAACTACGGGTTGCCAGATGTCCGGTCTCCGGGTCAAAATATTCAAAAGTTATGCCGTCCGGTACAGCAAAATCAAGTACCGGGGTGTGTTCCAGAGCTTTTTGCATATACTGGGTCCAGATGGGGACCGCTACAACAGCGGCAGATTTTCGTTCGCCGAGAGTACTCCGGTCATCATATCCCACCCATACTGATGTAACCAGGTTAGGTACATAACCCGTGAACCAGGCATCGGAAAAATCATTTGTGGTTCCTGTTTTCCCGGCTCTCGGTCTGCCCAGACGGTTGGTGTACCAGCCGGTACCGTGTTCTGCTACCTGTTCCATTAAATTCACCATAATATAATTAGTTTGTGGGGACAGGACCTGCTCTTCGGAAGGGAAATTTTCCATCAGCACATTCCCGGAATAATCCTCAACTTTTATTATTGTATATGGCTCTGTTTTAACTCCCTGATTGGCAAAGACAGAGTAAGCCGAGGCCATTTCAATCGGTTTTAATTCCCCGGAGCCCAGCCCCAGGGACAGGGATTGAGGTAGATTTTTACTTTCTATGCCCATTTTTCGGGCATAGTACAAAGCGGTTACCGGCCGGATTTTATAAAGTAAATCCACCGTAGCACAGTTTATGGATTTAACCAGGGCGTTTCTTAAAGTAATTTCTCCCCGGTATTTATTATAGTAATTTGAAGGGGACCATACGGTCTTTTTTAAAGATTCTAATTCTTCTTCTTCTTCTTCAGTTTTTTCCTCTTTTTCTTCCAGCTTTTCAATATTTAATTGAAGCTGATGTATATTGGTTGTATTTTTAAGTAAATTCCAGCTGACGCCGTCATTATAGTAAACCCGGGGAGTATCTTTTAGGATAGAAGCGGCTGTATATCCATTGTCAATTGCCGCAGTATAAATAAAAGGTTTGAACCCGGACCCCGGCTGCCGGTTGGCCTGCATTGCTCTGTTGAATTCACTATCCTCAAAATCCCGGCCCCCTACCATAGCCCGGATTTGACCGTTTTTTGGATCTATGGATATTATGGCACCCTGTACTTCTTGAAAGGCACCTGTAGAAAGTTCTACTTCTTCAATATCTTCATAGTCTCCCTCTTCAAATTCTTCTTCTTTTAATTCCAGTTTTTTAGATTTATCAAATTCTTCAAGAGAATTGTATAAAGTTTCTTGAGCAATTTCCTGCATTTTCAGATCCATTGTAGTATAGATTCTGAGCCCCCCTTTATAGAGAAGATTGGCTCCGAATTTAGAAATTAATTTTTTTCTTATATGTTCTATGAAATACGGGGCAACTTCTTCTTCTTCACTAAAAGTTGATAATGGTAATGGGGCGCTGTTGGCCTTAATCTTTTCCTCTTTGGTAATAAAACCCAGTTCATACATCCTGCTCAATACCGTTGCTCTTCTATGATAAGCCCGGACTATATTGTTATCCGGCGAGTAACCGGTTGGAGCCCGGGGCAGTCCGGCGAGCATTGCACATTCGGATAGACTTAAATCTTCGGTAGACTTGTTAAAATAAATTTTACTGGCCGCTTCCACTCCGTAAGCTCCTTCTCCAAAATATATCTGGTTTAAATAGAACTGTAAAATTTCTTCCTTGGAATATTGTCTTTCTATATACATAGCTAAAATCAGTTCTTTGATTTTACGTTTAAGGGTTCTCTCGGATGTTAAGAACATTACCTTGGCCAGCTGCTGAGAGATGGTACTTCCCCCCTGGACAACATAACCGGCCCGTAAATTTTGTATAAAAGCCCGCAGGACGCCCAGTATATCAAGGCCCCAGTGATTGAAAAAATTTGTATCCTCGGTAGCCAGCACCGCATTTTGTAGATTTACCGGAATTTTATTCAGTGGTACAAGAGTTCGCCTTTTCATGTAAAGTTCATCGATAAGGGTTCCGTTTACATCGTAAATTTTAGTGGCTATTTCAGGTTTGTATTGAACCAGCGAGGAGGTAGAAGGCAAATCTTTAGAATAGGAAATAAGTAATAGCCAGCCCCCACCGATAATTGATGCAATTATAAAGACAAATATGGAAATAATAATGTATTTTTTCTTCATAGCTTTCATAATTATACAAATTAAATAAGGGTTATCAAATAAAAATTTTATTTTATAATATTTCTTGATAATAGAGGGAAATTTTATTAAACTAATTATCAAAATCAGAACAATGAATAAACAAAATATTAAAAAACAGTTAGATTTAATTACCCGGGGATCCGAAGAAATCATTGGAAAAGAGAGTTTAATCGAAAAACTTAAATCCGGTAAGAAGTTAAGAGTAAAATTCGGCGCGGATCCGACGGCGCCTGATTTACATCTGGGTCATACGGTAGTTATGGAGAAATTACGGCAGTTTCAGGAGTTAGGACATACCGTAATATTTATTATCGGGGATTTCACCGCCCGGATAGGGGACCCTTCCGGAAGATCTAAAGAGCGCCCGGTACTCAGTGAAGAGGAGATTGAAAAAAGCATAGCCGGCTTCAAAGAACAGATATTTAAAGTATTAAAACGGGATAATATTAAATTAGTGAGAAATTCAAGCTGGCTGGAAAAACTGGGTGCTTCGGGCATAATAAAATTAGCTTCTAAATATACAGTGGCCAGAATGCTGGAAAGAAATGATTTTTCCAAACGGTATAATGAGGGAAATCCTATAAGTATTACTGAATTTCTCTATCCCCTTCTTCAAGGGTACGACTCTGTAGAAGTCGAAGCCGATGTGGAAATTGGAGGAACAGATCAAAAATTCAATCTTCTGGTAGGCAGAGAACTACAAAAGAACAATTCTTCCCCGCAGTCTATTTTAACGATGCCACTTTTAGAGGGCACGGACGGGGTGCAAAAAATGTCCAAAAGTTACGGCAATCATATCGGAATTAATGAAAAACCTTCGGAAATGTTTGGGAAGATAATGTCTGTATCCGATGATATGATGTATAGATATTACAAATTACTTACCGTTGAAAATATGGAGAAAATAAAGAAACTGCATCCCATGAAAGCTAAAAAGAAACTGGCCCGAAAAATTATTGAAAAATATCACGGTCCGGCCAAGGCGAAGCGGGCCCGGAAAAACTTTGAAAGAGTTTTCTCAAAAGGTAAAACCCCGGAAGATATGGATTCATATAAAGTAGAGAAAGAGGAAAAATTAGTTGATATAATAGCCAGTAAAAATATACTTTCTTCTAAATCTCAGATAAAAAGGTATATAAACCAGGGGGCCGTATCAGTTGACGGTGAAAAAATAAAAAACAGAAATTATACCGTCTCCCCTGGAGAAAAAAGAACAGTTAAAATCGGAAAGCGAAATTTTTTAAAATTAACATAAATTATGAAAAATTCAGAAAAGATATTGCCCGGTAAATTTATATATAGCGGCGTTGCTCTTTTAATTATAGGGTTTACAGTACTGTATTTTGTTAACAGAAAGGCAGATAACTGGGCCGCTTTTCTGGGTCCGGTATTTTTAATAGCCAGCTGGCTGACAATAGGAATAGGACTGTGGCAATTAGATGAAAAAAGATAATATTCTCTGGGCACCCTGGCGGTATAAATACATAAACGATTCTGAAGATATGGACTGTATATTTTGCCATAAACCTAAAAAAGATAACGATGAAAAAGAACTTATTATATACCGGGGGGATAAGGTGTTTGCCCTCTTAAATAAATACCCCTACAATAACGGTCATATTATGGTTGCCCCCTATAAACATACCGGAAACCTCGAGGAATTAACTAAAAAAGAGTACGGTGAAATGACGGAAGTTGTTAAAATGTATGTTGGTAAAATAAAAGAGACTATGAATCCCCATGGTTTTAACGTGGGAATGAATATAGGTAAGGTGGCCGGAGCGGGCTTTGACCAGCATCTGCACATGCACATCGTTCCCCGGTGGGAGGGCGATACGAATTTTATGCCTGTGGTCGGAGAAGAAAGAGTTATATCAGAATCGCTTAATTCGGTATATAATAAATTAAAAATTTCTAAAACCTAATAAAAAACCTTACGGACAGCCGGATAAGTTTAAACTAAGCGGCTTATATCAGACAGCAAAAAGTAACACTCAATGAAAAAAAAATTATTTATAGCAGTTAATTTAATAATAATTATTATCGGTTTTCCCGGGACCGGCATAGGACAGCCGGAATTGAGCATAAATCACGGTAGCTGGGATACCGGAAAGCTAATAGAGGGCAAAAAATTAAACAGAAGAGTATTATTCAGTAATCCCGGCGATGAAAATTTAGAATTAGTTTTAAGAACCGGTTGCCCGTGTTTAACACTCTCCGAGCAAAAATTCACAATCCCCCCCCGAGAAGAAAAAACAGTTTTAATTAAAATAGATACAGACGGTTTAAAAGAAAAGATTGTTAAAAAAATTTATATTCAGACCAATGACCCAAAAGTACAGTTTTTAGAATATGTGGTAGAAGGCGAAGTTTATTCAACTTTAGAGCTAAATTATTTTTACGAATTGGGATGCCCCAGCTGTGAAAAAGTGAAAGAAAGTTTTTCTAATTTAAAAGAGAAAACAAAAAATAAATTCACTTTGAAAGAATACCCCATAGACAAAAGCAAAAATTTTGAAAAATTTATGGAAATGAAAACCGATGTCGAAGGGGAATCCCTCTCTTTTCCGATAATAATAACGGCCGGCCGGCTGTATGCCGGAGACGATATATATGAACTTTTGAATAAACTGGAAGAAAAAATAATTCCCCCTCCTACCTTAGAAAAAGTGGAGGATACAAAAGATAAAAAAGGCCGGTGGGCCCTTTTCCCTTTTTTGGGAGCGGCCCTGGTAGACGGGATAAATCCCTGCGCGTTCGGAATGATAATAATGATGGTGGCCTATCTTAGTATACACGGAAACAGATCTTCGAAATTTATATTTTTATCCGGTCTGCTCTATTCGGCGGGAGTATTTGTAGTTTATTTTTTGTTCGGGCTGGGAATACTGGCATTTTTAAAAAGAGTGCCGGCCATGGGAAATCTTCAAAATATTATCTACACTGTTATGGGGACGTTGACCCTTGTTTTGGGAATATTAAGTTTTAACGATGCCCGGGCCGCCGGGGGAGGGGGTAAAGTGTTTTTAAAAATCCCCCAAAGCTGGAGGTTCTGGGTTATTGATAAAATGGAAAATTTTACGGACAGTAAATATTTCCTCTATCTGGCTTTTTTCTTAGGCGCACTTGTGGCCGGGGTTGAGTTTATATGCACCGGCCAGATATATTTGCCGTCACTTACGTATATGGTAGGGGTGGAGTCTCTGCGGATGAAAGCCATAGGCCATTTATTTTTATACAATTTATTTTTTATCTTACCCATGGTTATTATATTTTTGCTTATCTTTTGGGGAATGAGCTCTGAAAAGATGGAAAAATTTTATAATAAAAATTTAGGTCTGGTAAAATTAATCCAGGGTGGGGTATTTTTATTTTTCACCTTATATTTATTCTGGCATGTCTTTGCTTAAAAAAATCTTAACGGTTATTTCTGCTTTTGCTCTTATTTTTCCGGGGTGTTCAACGGAGAGTGAAGAAAATTTCCCCAAAAAAGTAGAAGTATTGTATACCGGTAATGTATCCGGTTTTCTGGCCCCCTGCGACTGTCCCGATGAGCATCTTAACGGCAGTCTGGCCGAGATAAAAAAGCTGATAGATGATCGCCGAAAAGATACAACTCTGGTTTTAGAGTCGGGAAATTTTTTTGCTCCGTTTCCCGATAATTTAAGGAATAAATATGTAGTAAAATTTTTAAAAGAAATCAAATACGATGCATTATTTCCCGGAGAGAATGAATTAAAATTCGGAACCAATTTTTTTAGAAAGCAAATCAGTGAAAATGAGATCCCGGTAGTGGAAGGAAATTTACAGTTAAGTAAAGAAGATATGGATGTAACTTCCCGGTATGTAATTGAAGATTTAGAAGGGGTAAAAATAGCTATAACCGGAATTTGCGGTAAAAATATTTATAATAATTTTAAGGAATTTGTTAACTACACAGATCCGCCGGAAAAATTTTTAAAAGAGTTAGTACCGGAATTAAAAGAGAAAGCTGACTTAATTGTTGTTTTATCCCAGCAAAGTTTACAAGAGGATAAAGAGCTGGCCGGTAATATAGAGGGCATTAATTTAATTATTAACGGTTATTTAAAAGATAAGATAGAAGAAAAAGTTAATAACACGTTAATACTGGGATCCGGAAACAAGGGAAAGTTTTTGGGAAAAGTTATTTTAAATATAACTGAAAAACATAAAGTAGATCAATATACGAATAAGTTATTATCACTGGAAGAGATATCCCCTGAACTTGACGAATCCAGCAAGGAATTGTTAAAAAAATATAATAAAAAACGCAAAGAACAGATGGGAAATAGAATGAAATAGTTAATAGCTACGGAGGCAGTATGCACGTAGATGACTACAGTTTCGGTAAAATAGTTATTGACGGCAAAACTTACACCAGCGATGTATTAATAGCCGGGGGTAAAATTAAAAAATGGTGGAGAGACCGGGGGCATCTACTTCAAAATACGGATCTAAAAGAGGTCTGGTCTAAAAAACCCGACATACTAATAGTTGGTAAAGGTGCTTCCGGAGTAATGAGCACTGCCCCGGAAGTAAAGGAAAAATGCAAAGATTTGGGAATCGAATTTTTCGCAGCGAAAAGTCGCCGGGCAGTTAAGAAGTTCAACGAGCTGACCGGTAAAAAGGAAACAGCTCTTGGAATACATCTGACTTGTTGACTTAAATAGTAATATTTGATAAATTTAAAGCTTAAGAAATGGTTAGGAATATTAAAATAAAAAAGGAGTAATTGTATTATGGAAGTACCAGAAGAAGTATTAGCTAAAAGACCACAGAATTTTGTTAAAAAACTGGATGAGGACAGTAGAGTTTGCTGTCTGAATTCTAAAGATATTTTAAGCGTTTTAAAGGATGACAATGTAATACTGATGGCCTGCAATACCCGTATAAAACACGTTATACCCGGCATTATGAGAGCCGCCGAAGAATTAAATGCTGTTGTAGGTTTTGAACTGGCCAAATCAGAGGGTGGATTGCCGGTCGGTTATACCGGGATGAACCCTAAGATGTATGTGGAAGCCATTGTAAAATATGCCGAAGAAGTTGGCTACACGGTACCTTTTTATATACACGGGGACCACATCACCGTAAAAGCGGATACCGAGGAAGAAATAGAAACTTCCCGGGAGCTTATAAAAAGTGAGCTTGCCGAAGGTTATACTTCATTTGCCATAGATGCCTCTTACAACGAAATGGATACAAATGTCAGAATTACCACCGACCTGGCCCAGCCCATAATCGAGCAGGGTTTCGGTCTGGAAGCGGAAGTCGGCGAAATTAAAGGGGACGAGGATATCACTACTGTAGAAGATGCAGTGGAATATATAGAAAAACTTAATGACAACGGTGTTTACCCAGATATGCTGGCTATAAACAATGGTTCCAAGCACGGTAATTACGACGCCGATGAAGAAGTCCATATAGATCTTGAAAGAACTCAGGAGATTTACAACGCCATAAAAGACAAGGGCGTGGTAATTGCCCAGCACGGTATTACGGGCACTCCTTTGAATTTAGTGGGACAGTTCGCCGATCACGGAATCAGAAAAGGAAATGTGGGTACCAACTGGCAGAATATTGCTCACGAACATTTACCTGAAGAACTGGTCAAAGAAATGACGGGCTGGTCCGATGAAACAGGTAGTCCGGTAAAACACGCCACCAAGCAGTTTTACGATAAGCTGGATAATATTCCCGAAGAAAATAAAAAGGCTATAGCCGATGCAGCGTATGAATCAGCCAAAGATTTCATAAAAGCCTTCCGTTCTGACGGTACAGCCAGTAAAGTAGTAAATAACCTGTAAGAAGTTTTACAGGTTAGTAAAAGATATTGTTCTGCTGCCCGCCCCCCCGGGCAGCAGGACTTATTAAATACCACTCGCCAAATTTATAAATTCTAAACTTTCTGAAATACTCATTAATTACATATTATTTATTCGGTAAAATTTTGGTTGAACTATATGATAAAAAGTTAAGGTAAAATTTATTCCACCTTCCTTCTACATAATAATTCAGTTAGAAAAAAAACTCATAAAAAGGGGGCGGTTGTTTATGTTCAGTAAATAGGTAACTTTTTTTGGTGAAACTTTGTATAATTTTGCCATAAGGAGGAAGCCTATGCAAATAAAAAATATAAATATTTACAGTAACAGATTTGTAGGTATTGGAGATAAAGCATGGTAAGAAAAGAAGGTAGGCATAAGTGAGGTAGCGTATAGTGGTTAAATTAAAAGAAAAAATTCCCAACTATGAAAGTCTGTTAACTGAATATAAAGAAGAATTTAAAAAGTGCCGAGAGAAATCAAAGAAAAAGTTCCCGGCTGAACATTTATTGGAAAATGGAAATCCTACAGAAGAATGGACTAGTATGATTGAAAGGCAGAAAGAATATAAAAAGAAATTACTTAATACTTGGTTAAAGGGGAAAAAGGAAAAATATTATTTAACAAAGAAAGAAACCGAAAAATTACTAAAAAAGCTTAAGTCGGATAATGGAGAACCAACTAATTCAAAATTACAATGGTTTTTATCTTTTATAATTGTTGTAGGCCTTTTATGGTTAATTCATATTATTTTAAATTATATATCTAACGGGGCATATTTTCCAATGCCTTTTTAAATAACGCAATAGTAACTGGGAACCAACAGGATTATAAATTATAAGGCTGGAGATATTAGGTTTTATGAAGATATAAAAAAGGGACGCAGTGGTTTTGTGTTCTGGTTTGGTAAGTACTCAGAGAGTAAGTATTGAAGGGACCTTTTAAAGTAATTTAGAATAATTCTATTATTCAATTAGAACTCAAATAATAAAAATAGTTTTAAAACTGTTTTTTTAACTTTAAATCCGGTGTAAAAATATCCTGTTAATCTCCCTCTGTTGTAAGGTTTTTTTCCGGTGAGTGGATAACTTGTATAAAACCCGTTAAATTACTAAAATACAAATAAGATGGGTAAAAGAAAAAAAATACTTTTAGTATATCCTAGATACCCCAGTTCATTTTGGAGTTTAAGATATGCATTGGAGTTTATCAGTAAAAAAGCTTCTCATCCCCCGCTGGGCCTGTTAACCATATCAAATTTACTGCCCCATGATTGGAACAAAAAACTCATAGATTTAAATGTAAAGTCTCTATCCGATAAATATTTAGACTGGGCAGATATGGTATTTTTAAGCGGGATGACTATTCAAAAAGAATCCGCAAAAGAGGTTATAAAACGGTGTCAAAAAAAGAGTGTTCGGCTGGTTGCCGGGGGACCTATGTTTACAACCGGTTATAAAGAATTTTCCGGTATAGATCATTATATTTTAAATGAAGCGGAAATTACTTTACCCCGGTTTTTAAATGATTTAAGTAAGGGAAGTCCCCGTAAATTTTATTCTACCGATAAATGGTGTGATATGAGAAGCAGTCCGGTTCCGGACTGGGATTTAATTAATAAGAAAGATTATGCAACAATGAATATACAGTTTTCACGTGGTTGTCCTTATAATTGTGAATTCTGTGATATTACGCAGCTTTTCGGCCATAAAATCAGGCGAAAAAGTGTGGGGCAGATTATTAATGAACTTGAAACTATATATAAAACAGGCTGGACGGAAAATATCTTTTTTGTGGATGATAATTTCATAGCCCACCGCAGATTTTTAAAAGAAAAGTTATTGCCGGCTATTATAAAATGGTCAAAAGAGAGAAACTACCCGTTTACTTTCAATACCCAGGCTTCTATAGATATGGCGGATGATAAAAAGTTGATGAACCTTATGACGGAGGCCGGTTTTGATACAGTCTTTATAGGAATAGAATCACCGAATGAAGAGAGCCTGGCTGAATGTACAAAAAGCCAAAACCAGGGAAGAGATATGCTTAATTCTGTGAAAACAATTCAAAAACATGGATTGATAGTTCAGGGAGGTTTTATAGTGGGATTCGACAGTGACCCTCAGTCAATTTTTGAAGCTCAGATTAAATTTATACAGGAAAGTGGAATAGCCACGGCAATGGTGGGCCTGTTAAATGCGCTCCGGGGAACTCAGCTTTATCGGAGACTTAAAGAAGAAGGCCGTCTTATAGTGGATAAAAATTCAGGTGATAATACTAATTTTTCCATGAATTTTATTCCCCGTATGGATACGGAAAAATTAAAAAGAGGGTATAAAAAAATAGTTTCGACGATTTATTCGCCAAGAAATTATTATTTGCGGGTAAAAAATTTTCTTAAAATTTACAATCCTAAAACAAGAGTAAAAAATAAATTTAAATGGCATCATATTATGGCTTTTATAAAATCAATATTTAAACTTGGGATTTTGGAAAAAGAAAGAATTTATTACTGGAATCTGCTTATCTGGACTCTTATAAAAAAACCCCGGACTTTCCCTACGGCAGTTACGCTGTCAATTTACGGTTTTCATTTTAGAAAAGTATTTGAAAAATATAACATTTAGAAAAAAAGGGGATACTGTAAAAACCGGCTTGGACTGGATTATCAAAGAAGCGGAGGAACCTATTTTGAATATTGAGGGGCCCGAAAAGAAAAAGTTATTTATAAAAACAGCCGGTACTCAAAAAGCGGCCGGTTTAATAAAAGCAGAAGCCATCTTTGGAGTAAAATAATAGGAGGTATGTAAAATCACACTCAGTTTTTTTAAGAGGATAGAATTGATTTAAAAAGAATAATTGATATAATATTTAACCATGGTTTTAAAGGCCGAACAAAAAAAAGATACAGAAAAAAAGAAAAATATCCGGGTCGATGCTGACCGTAAAGTATCGGCTAAAGCGGAGTTTATTGAAGATGTTGAATTTAAGAATTTACTTCACGGGGCTACGGTAAGAAGTCCGGTAGCTCACGGCCGCCTAAGAGGAATTAAAAATTTAGAGCGGGTAAAAAATATGCCCGGAGTCCGGGCGGTGCTTACCTATAAAGATATTCCCGGAGAAAATGTGGTACCTTTTGTAAAAGAAGACTATCCCTGTCTTGCCTCAAATAAAATGAAATTCTACGGCCAGGCGGTCGCTTTAGTAGCTGCCGAAACCCCCGAGCAGGCTAAAAAAGCCGCTAATGCCGCAGAACTGAAATACGATGAATTACCGGGTGTATACGGACCTATGGAAGCTATGAAACCCGATGCCCTTTACGTGGGGGGAGATGACAATATACATTCCCAGTTCAGAATAAGAAAAGGGGATATTGACAGAGGCTTTGCAAATTCCGATGTTACTGTTGAAAAAGTATATAAAAACAGGCATCAGGTTCACTGTTATCTTGAAAATCAGGGAATGGTAGTATCTCCCACTCCCAACGGAGGAGTAGCGGCCTACGGGTCCATGCAGTGCCCGTTTTATGTACACAACGCCCTGGTGAAAGTTACCGGCATGCCTTATTCAAAAGTACGGGTAGTTCAGTCAACTACCGGTGGAGGGTTTGGCGGTAAAGAAGATGTACCTTCAATAGTGGCTACTCACGCGGGCTTACTGGCTTTGAAAACCGGCCAGCCCGTTCGAATAATCTATGACAGAGAAGAAGATTTTATAAGTATGTCCAAAAGACATCCGGCCCGGACCAGGATTAAATACGGGGCTACTCAAGATGGGGATATAGTAGCCTGCGAAGCGGAATTTATAGTAAACGGGGGCGCTTTTTGCACTCTTACCCCTATTGTGGCCTGGCGGGGAATAATTCATATAACCGGCCCTTACGAGATTCCCAATGTCAGGGCTGATTCTTACGGGATGGCTACTAATACCGTACCCTGCGGGGCTCTTCGCGGTTTTGGCCAGCCCCAGGCTAATTTTGCCAATGAATCCCTCATAGATGAACTTGCCGAAAAACTGGATATGGATCCGGTGGATTTGAGAAAAAGAAATCTTATGAAATCCGGTTCGATAACTGCTACCGGGCAAAAGGTGGGAGGGTCCTGCGGGATGCTCGAGACCCTGGATAAATCCGTAGATAAGATAAGGTTTAAAAGGCACAATGCTTCTGACAGAGGAGTAAAGAAAAGGGGAATGGGGGTGTCAACAACTTTTTACGGGGTGGGCCTTGGAGCTGAAGGTAAATATTTTGCCAAGGCCGGGGCCCAGGTGTATATTAAAGAAGACGGTTCTGTGTTTGTGGCTGTGGGAAATGTAGAAATGGGACAGGGAGCGGAGACGGTTTTTAACCGCATCTGCGCCGATACTCTGGGATGTTCTTATGATATGGTAGAAGTAATGGAGCCCGATACCACCAGGGTACCTGATTCCGGTCCGACAGTGGCTTCCCGGGCAACTATGGTGGGGGGGAGAGCAGTAATGGATGCCGCTAAAAAAGTTAAAAAGACTTTAAAAGAAGTAGCGGCCGATATGCTGGATATAAAGCCTTATCAGGTAAAAATAGATCGGGAAAATCACAGGTATGGAACCGATTCAAACAGTGTTGATTATATCGATGTAGTTCAGGAAGCTTACGCCAGAAGAGAGCGAGTAGCCGCTCAGGGCTGGTTTAAGATAAAAGGGGTTAATTTTAATCAGGATGACGGTCAGGGAGACGCCTACCCGGTATATACTTTTTCCACCAATATCTGTGAGGTTGAAGTGGATACCGAAACCGGCGAGGTGGATGTTACTAAATTTGTAGCGGCCCATGATATAGGCAAAGCCATACATCCCCCTTCGGCGGAAGGCCAGATCCAGGGGGGGACAGTGCAGGCGATAGGATATGCCCTGCAAGAAAAACTAGTACTGGAAGAAGGGATAATACAGAATCCGTCTTTTACGGGTTATACTATTCCCACAACTATGGATGTATGTGACGTTGAACCTATAATAGTGGAATCCGCTTATGAGGAAGGGCCTTTCGGGGCCAAAGGTTTAGGGGAACCACCCATGGTAGGACCAGCCGCGGCGGTGGTAAATGCCATATATGATGCCGTAGGTGTGAGAGTGAGAAAAACTCCCTGTTTACCGGAAGATATACTGAGGAAATTGAGAAAAAAGAAGAAAAGCTTATGAAAATATCTTTTATACTAAACGGACGGAAAGTCCAAAAAAACTTAGATCCCACAAAGCCCCTGCTCAGGGTATTAAAGGAAGATTTTGATGTAAAGAGTGTTAAAGAAGGCTGTGGCCGGGGTGAGTGCGGGACCTGTACGGTACTTTTTGACGGCCGGGCAGTTACTTCCTGTATGGTGGCCGCAGGACAGGTCGCCGGCCGGGAAGTTACTACCCTTGAAGGACTGGAAGAAGAGGGGAAAGTTCAACCCCTTCAGAAAGCTTTTAAAGAATCAGGGGCCGTTCAGTGCGGATTCTGTACGCCCGGTTTTATAATTGCCGCTTATTCGTTTTTTAAAAACCGGAGTCTTTCCGGAGTTCCTACCAGAGAGGAGATAAGAAAGGCGGTTTCGGGGAATATATGCCGGTGTACCGGTTATACAAAAATTATTGACGGTATAGAAATGGCTGCCGAATATATGGGAATGAAAAGTTAGTATGAGAGACTATATAAGACCAAAAAATTTTAAAGATATAAGAGAAGAGGTGGGAACAAGAGAAGCCTACTATCTGGCCGGGGGAACTGATCTTATGGTAATGAAAAAAGAGGATGAATTAAAACCGGACAGACCCTGGGTTGATCTAACAGCTTTAGAAGATGAACTAAAGGGAATTGAATTGAGGGATGATCACCTTGTAATCGGAGCATTGACTACAATGTCTGAACTTACGGAATCTCAAATTATCCGTAAAAATTGTCCGGCTATAGCTTTTGCGGCCGAAGAAATGGGTTCTCCGTTAATAAGAAATTTAGCAACTATAGGGGGGAATTTAGCGAATTCTAATCCCGCCGGTGATATTATACCCCCGGTTCATGTTTTTGAGTCCGAATTATTGGTGCCCTCTCACAGCAGGGTAAAAGAGATTCCCGTCTCTGAATTTTTTCTGGGGCCGGGTGATAATATCTTAGAACCCGGAGAAATTATAAAAGCCGTTAAGATACCTCTTAAGAAAAATTCTTATTCAGGTTTTCGTAAACTGGGTCCCCGTAAAGCTTTAGCCATTTCCAAAGTATCTGTGGCCGCTCGCTGGGAAATGGAAGATAAGGAAGTAAAAGATATCAGTATTGCTTTAGGGGCTGTGGGGGCCACCTGTATATTAGCTGATAAAACATCGGATTATTTAAAAGGTAGAAGAATTAATAAAAATACTTTGGCGGAGGCCCGGGACATAATTGAAACCGAAGCTTGCCCGATTGATGATTTTAGATCTTCGGCCAGATACCGGAGAGAAATGACGGGTGTGCTTTTAAAAAGGATATTGACTCAGGATTTTAAAAAACTTAAGAATAACGAGGTGTAAAATATGAAACAGGTTATAATAAAAGTAAATGAAGGTGAAAAACTTATTGAAACTTTGGAAAAAGAACTTAAAAACCGGGGAATAAAAAGGGGGTTTATAGTTACTATGGTGGGGGCCTTAAAAAAGTTTTCTATAGTTACGATAAAGCAGGATTCAGAGGAAATTCCTCCGGAGAATTTTGAAAAGAAATTTGAAAAAAAAGTAGAGCTCACCGGAAACGGAATGATAGAAAAGGGTAAAGTTCATATTCATATGGCCGGCGGAGAAGAAGGCGGCCGGGCGGTATCCGGACATCTTGTCGAGGGAACGGTGACGCATTTTGCCAAGGTGGGGATAATTGTAGTATGATATCTTTAAATTATGAGAACAGCTTATCTAAAAATATAGGTCGCGAAGGGATAACAAAAGATAAATTAGAACACCTTACCGGCACCGGCTTTAAAAATCTGGAGCAGATTAAAAAAGATAAGCCCGGTTTTATGAAACTCCCGTTTAGATTTGACGTAGCTAAGAAAATAAAAGAAGACGCTAAATCCTATAGGAAATTTAATAATATCGTTATACTGGGAATAGGAGGCTCGGCTCTGGGCAACATTACGCTTTACAGCATGTTAAATCACCCTTATCACAATATTAAAAAACCCCAAAATCTTCCCCGATTTTTTGCCGTGGACAATGTGGACCCGGCCTGGGTGAAAAGCCTTGAAGAAATTATAGATCCAGAGGAAACTTTATTTAACGTGATAACTAAATCCGGGGGTACGGCAGAGACTCTTTCCAACTTTTTTTATTTTCTTGAAAAATTAAAAGATAAAACTGAAAACTGGAGAGAACACCTGGTTTTTACCACCGGCAAAGAAGGATTTTTAAGGGAGTTTTCCAGAAAAGAAGATATTGCCACTTATTCAATACCCGAAGATGTGGGGGGGAGATACTCTGTACTTTCTGAAGTGGGTCTGTTCCCCGCCGCCGTTTGCGGGATAGATATTGAACAGCTTTTAGAAGGGGCGGCCGATGCCGAAGAAGAAGAAAGATTTCCCGTGGAGTATGCGGCTTTGCAGTATTATTTTTTTAAGAAAAGTAAAAATATAAATGTATTTATGCCCTATTCAAAAAAGCTGGAGAGAACAGCGGACTGGTTCCGGCAGCTGTGGGCGGAATCTCTGGGGAAAAATAAACATATTGGACCTACTCCGGTAAAAGCTCTGGGAACAACTGATCAACATTCCCAGGTACAGCTTTACATGGAGGGACCTAATGATAAATTTATAACTTTCTTAAGCGTCAGGCAAAAGCAGCCTGAGTTGGAACTTGTTTACGATGACCATTTTTTAAGCGGAAAAAGTATGAGAGATCTTTTTAATGCCGAGTTAAAAGGCACTCAGAAAGCACTTACCCAAGTAGACCGGCCCAGTGTTAATATAAAAATTCCTAAAATTGATGCTTACAATGCCGGGGAATTATTATATCAACTGGAAAAAGCTTGCTGTATAACCGGGTATATGTTCGGCGTTGACCCGTTTAATCAGCCGGGCGTGGAGCTGGGGAAGAAACTTGCCTACGAGATATTAGAAAAAGAAGACAGAGAGTAATTAAAAAATTTCAGGAGGGCGTTAAAAATTATGAGATTTTTAACAGGTAACGAGGCGGCAAATTATTTAGAAGATATAGTTTACGAAAAAAAACAGGTTCACAAACATTGTGTTGACCTTACTGTGGGAAGACTTTATAAAGTAACCGCCGGCGGAGAACTGGATTTTGGCGGCGGAGAGTATAGTAAAGGAGAGAAAAAGCCCCTTAAACCCCGTAAAAAAGATCCCCAGGATGATTACGGCTGGTGGGAAATTGAACCCGGCAGTTATCTGGTAAAACTTAACGAAAGATTTACTATAGCGCCAGTTCAAAAGGCATTTATTCAGCCTCATTCGAGACTTTTAAAGGCCGGCGCCACTCATCCCAATTTAATTATTGAAGAAAGCGGTGAAATAGTAATTCCGTTAAATGTGTTAACCGAATTAAGTATAAAAGAGAATTCCAGGATAACCGAATTCAGGATAATAGAAACTACAGCCGTTTAAACAATTTTTGCACCCCATTTCTAAAATACTTATAATAACGGGCCTGGTTTTTGTAACCGGAGGATTACTCTATAATTTTGGACTGGGAAGGTTGCCCGGGGATATAGTTATTAAAAAAGACAATTTCACCCTGTATTTACCCATTGCAACTTCTATTATATTATCAGTGATAGCGAGTTTAATATTAGCTTTATTTAACAGATAATGAATCCAAAAAGCTATAGAAAAGGCGATCATGTTTATATCCAGTGGGAAGATGGCACTAAGGAGGTGAAAAAAGTGAATAAAAAAGATAGAAGAAAAAAAATTGAAATTAGTATAGATGACGAGACGGCCATGGGGGAATATGTAAATTTAAGTTCTATAAATCATAAAAAAGAAGAATTTATAATGGATTTTGTCTTTTTGCCTCCAGGGACAAATAAGGGGAAAGTCAGGTCCAGAATTATTACTTCTCCCGGACATGCTAAAAGATTAAAGGAAGCCCTTGAGGAAAATATTAAAAAATACGAAAAAAGATTCGGTAAAATTTCCAGGATGAAAGAACCGGGGAAAAATATAGGGTTTTAAATACAACCGAATAAGAGGTACCTTCAGTTTATAAAAACCGTTATGGACCGTATTGATATCAGAAAGATTGTTCCCGCCGTTTTGTGGGCGGGATTAATATTTTATTTTTCTTCCGTACCGTCATTGAAATCTCCTTTTGGAATATGGGATTTGTATCTTAGAAAAGCTGCTCATGTAGGGGTATATTTTATTCTATATATTCTGGTTATTTTTAATTTTACCCGGAAAAATTTAAAAGCCCGCATTTTAGCTTTAGTAATTAGTTCCGTTTACGCGGTGACCGATGAATACCATCAGAGTTTTGTTCCCGGGCGGCATATGAGCCTGTATGATATGGCGTTTGACTGGATTGGCTGTCTTTTAGGGTATGCCTCTATTTATTTAAAAAAATATAAAATTACCGGCTTTGATTAATTTTATAAAGAAAACAAAAAGGAGTAAAAATGAAAGACATTCACAAAATTTTTAAGGAATTTAAAGAGGAATTTTCATCTGTTTACGGGGAACACGTTGAGCTGGGCAAAAAAATACATCTGGACGGGGGTCCCATAGATGATAAAAACAGATGGCTTATTAAAATAGCTATCTCAGCAGCTTCCGGGCATCATAAGGCCTTAGAGACCCATATAGAGAAAGCCCGTAAATTTAATGCTTCCGAGGCCCAGATAAAACACGTCATTTTACTGCTTATGCCCACCTGCGGATTTCCGGCTACTATGGAAGCGTATGAAACTTATAAAAAAACAGTCAGCTGATAGAATATAAGTTTTTTAAAATATAATGAAACTTTTCGGCAGGTTGAACTGTCTAATAAATACAAGATAAAAATGGTAAAGAACTCGACTTTAAAAAAAGCAATGGCCAAGGATAAAGATGCATTCCGGACTATATATGAAAGTTACAAGGATTTTGCCTGGAATTTAGCTTTAAAATATACGGGTTCTGAGAATATGGCAGAGGACGCAGTATCTGAAGTTTTTGTTAAACTTTTTAAAAAAATAAATAAATTTAATTTTAAATCTTCTTTTGAAACCTGGTTTTACCGCGTCTCAATAAATACTATATTAAACTATGTAGCCAGAGAAAAGCGCCGACGCACAGATAGTGTGGAAAATATGAAAATACCTCAAAAAAAAACTGAAAAAGAATTAGATAGATTAGAGAGAGAGGAAATTGTAGACGGACTTTTAAAAAAGTTATCCTCTGAAGAGAGATTAATAATAGTTTTAAGAGAGTTTGAGGGGTTAAGTTATAAAGAGATTTCCAGGAGTTTGGATATGAAACTCGGAACTGTTAAGACAAAAATTTACCGGACCAGAAATAAGCTTAGAAAAGTTTATTACGGGGAATATAAAAATTAAATCGTATCCGGGAGGAAAATATGAAAAAATATTCTAAAGAAGAATTAAATAAATATATAGATCAAGAATTTTCAAAGGAAAAGATGGGCCGAATAGAAGATCATCTTAAAAATTGTAAAGAATGCCGGGAGTTTGTCCGGGATATCAAAAAAATACAGTTAGAATTTCAGGAAACCGCTAAGACTGGACCTCCGGATAAGGTCTGGGAGAATATAGAGCGGAAAATAAGGGAGGAGAAAAATATTCTCAAACCCGAAAAATCTTTTTTTATGAAATTAAAACCGATCTGGCCGGCCCTGGCCGTGGCGGCTGCAATAATCGTGGGAATGATAATAATAAATGACAAGAAAAATAGCAGTAATGAGATAAACGAATATATATCCAGGCAGTTGAGTTATTACGATGAAAAATCTTTAGTGGTGAGCTGGGAGGATGAGGTAGAATATGAGGATAAAACAGTAGTGGATTATTTTTTGGAAGGAAATTCCGACCGGCAGTTAAGCTATGAAGAAGTTAATTAGGCGACAGTAAAGGGAAGAGACTAATAGAGAAAATGCCTTATTTTAGCGTTGTAATTCCCACCTACAACCGCAGGGAATTTTTATCCAAGGCGGTAGAGTCCGTATTGGAACAGACTTTTAAAGACTTTGAATTGATAGTGGTGGACGACGGTTCTACGGACGGTACTGAGCGGTTGATAAAAAAATATCCGGACAAAAGAATAACCTACCTGTATCAGGAAAACAGGGGGGTTAGCCGGGCCCGGAACCGGGGGATAAAAGAGGCGGCCGGAAAGTATATAGCGTTCTTGGATTCTGACGACTGGTGGTTAGAAGAAAAACTTGAGATAACCCGAAAGGCTATTGAAGATAATCCCGACTACGGAGTTTTTCATACCCAGGAAAAATGGTACAGGAACGGCCAGCTGTTAAATCAGAAAAAAAGACACCGCAAACCCACGGGGTATGTGTTTAAAAGGTGTTTGAAGCTATGCTGCATAAGTATATCCACGGCTGTGGTAGAGAGGGATCTTTTTGATAAGATAGGAATGTTTGACGAAAATTTGCCCGCCTGTGAGGATTACGATTTTTGGCTGAGGGTCGCGGCCGGGCATCCGGTCTATTTAATTGACCGGGTTCTTACCGAAAAAGAAGGGGGACACGCCGGTCAGCAGTCTCAAAAATATATGGGGATGGACCGGTTCAGAGTCCGGGCCATAACAAAAATTATGGACAGTGGAAATTTAAGCCAAAAACAGTATAAAAATGCCTTTACAGAGCTCAAACGAAAATGTAATATATACGCAAATGGTTGTTTTAAAAGAGATAAAAAAAAGGAAGGACAAAAATATATTGAAATCATAAAAGACTATGCCCCTGAATAGACTTAAATTAATATGGGGCCTGGTATTTTTAATCTTAATCTTTTGAGCGGTCCAAAAAAGACGCCGCATATATGAAGGACAGGTATTCCGCCGGAGTATTTATTGACTCGGAGGCGTTAATAGAGAGTTTGGAAACTAACCTGCTTAAAACAGAAAAAGAAGAACCTCTCTTTATTTATCCTGTAGGAAAACGGTAATTTTTTTAATTTCAGGTACTTCTAAGAAAAAACAGGAGACTTATATAATTTTAACTTAATGAGTAAAAATATTTTAAAATCTGATTCAGACCGTAAAAAATACGGTTACATAGAAGGATGGGTTTCCATTATTGTAAATGTAACCTTATTCGGATTAAAATTGTGGGCGGGTATGATAAGCAATTCCGTAGCTATTATGGCTGACGCCTGGCATACAATTGCCGATTCTGTCACCTCGCTTTTAGTAATCGCCGGATTTAAAATCTCCGGAAAATCAGCCGACAGTGAACATCCTTTCGGACACGGAAGAATGGAGAGTGTAATTTCTATTATTATCGCCACTCTCCTGGGTACGGTTAGTTTTAACTTTCTTAAAGAATCTATAATTAAATTACACAGCCGGGAAACTGCGGTTTTCGGGACTGCGGCAATGGTAATAATCGGGGTTTCGGTAGTGGTTAAAGAATTAAATGCCCAGCTGGCTTTCTGGCTGGATAAAAAGATAGATTCTTCCGCTATAAGAGCCGATGGCTGGCATCACAGAACTGACGCTATTACATCCGCGGTAATAATTATAAGTATACTGCTGGGAGGAGATATCTGGTGGCTGGACGGCCTTCTGGGAATAATTATATCTCTGGTATTGTTCCATGCGGTTTACGAAATTTTAAAAGATACCGTATATAACATACTGGGCAGACAGGTATCCCGGGAACTGAAAGACAGAGTGTTTAATTTAATTAAAGATGAGATACCGGAATCTAAATATGCCCACCATTTTCATATTCACCAATACGGGGAACACAGGGAACTTACCTTTCACCTTTGTTTTGAGGGGAATATGAATTTGAAAGAAGCCCATGATAAAGTTTCCCGGGCGGAAAAACTTATAAGAGACCGGCTTTCAATAGAGGCAACCGTACATATTGAACCGGCAAGTGTTATACCGGAAGATGAAAAGGTAGACTGATTTTCCCGACAGAATAATGAAATATCTTTTGGTCAATCCTTTCATATATGATTTTGCAGCCTATGACTACTGGCTAAAACCCCTGGGACTTTTGTATATATCGGCTATTTTAAAAAATAGAGGTCACCGGGTGGAACTTATAGACTGTATGGATAGAAATCATCATCTTTTACCGTCTTCAAAAAGCGATACCCACGGCCGGGGACATTTTTCCAGTGAGCCGATTCCAAAAAATGAAATTTTAAAAAAATATCCCCGGAATTATAAGAGATACGGTCTGGGAAAAACAAAATTTAAAAACTTGATTGCCGGGATGGATTCCCCGGATTATATTGTTATCTCATCGGGGATGACCTACTGGTATCCGGCCCTGGTGGATACAGTTAATATTCTTAAAGAAGAGTTTCCTTCATCAGAAATACTGGCAGGGGGAACTTATGTAACTTTAAATTTTAAGCATGCCCGGGAGCAGTTACCGGAATGCATTTTGTTTAAGGGAAATAGTTTAAATAATTTTTTTAAACATATAGGCGAGCAACCGGTGGCATTTTCTAACTGGCCCCCGCCGGATTTTTCTTTCTATAAAAATGAATACGTGGCTTTTAGAACGTCCCGGGGATGCCCGGGAAGATGTCCCTACTGTGGAATAAATAAAATATCCGGAGGGTTTTTCTGTAAGGATAGAGATACGATTGAGAATGAAATTAATTATCTTAAGAGGAAGTATCGGACGGATAATTTTGTATTTTACGATGATTCTCTCTTAAGGAACGGGCAGCTTTTAAAATTTCTTGAAACTAATAAACTAAAAGATCTTAATTTTTATACGCCCAATGGCCTGGAAATATCCCGGTTGGATAGAAAAACTTCGGACTTGCTAAAAAAGAATAATTTTAAAATACCCAAACTTGCCGTTGATGTTTTATATAACGACCAGAATAAAAAAAGTGTAAAAACTTCAAAGAAAGAAGTAAAACGGGCAGTTAAAAATATGTCTGAAGCGGGATATGAAAAAAAGAATATTTCCGCCTATCTTATCTTGGGGGAACCCGGGCAGACCCTGGAGGAGGTCAAAAAGAGCGCTCAATTTCTACACAGCCAGGGTATCAAGACGGAACTGTCCGAATATGGTGTGGTTCCCGGGTCGGATGATGAAACCAGACTGCCCGGAAAAATAGTAAAAGAGCCTCTGCTCCATAATAATTCTATTTTTCCTACATTTGAACTTAAAAAATGGGACGATATTTTCGGGCTTAAAAATTACGTTAATAATTTAAATGGGAAATTACAGTAATTACGACTTGGAGAATTGTACTGTCTGTCCGGTAGAATGCCATGCGGATCGGTTAAAAAATAGAGGAGAATGCGGAGCCGGGGATGAGCTTAAAGTAGCTTCCTGGAATTTGCACCACGGCGAAGAACCTCCCATCTCCGGTACCCGGGGTTCGGGGACAATATTTTTTTCACACTGTTCTTTGAAATGTTCTTTCTGTCAGAATTACCCCATATCCCATTTTGGAAACGGGACAGAATTTTCCTATAAAGAAGTAATAAATATTATGTTGAAACTACAAAGTAAAGGAGCTCACAATATTAATCTAGTAACCCCCACTCATTATACTCCCCATTTAATAAAAATTTTGAAAGAAATAAAGGGAAAAACTTTAAAAATTCCCGTGGTTTATAACTGCGGCGGGTATGAGAAAGTCGAAACCTTAAAAAAATTAGAGGGCCTGGTGGATATATATATGCCCGATGCCAAATTCGGGAATAATAAATTAAGTCAAAAAATTTGCGGGGTCAGGGATTATTTTAAAATAAATAAGATGGCCTTAGAAGAGATGTACCGGCAGGTGGGAAATTTTGAGATTGATAAGGAGGGAATTGCTGTAAAGGGACTTTTGATCCGCCATCTTGTATTACCGGGATATTTAAAAAATAGCAGAAAAATATTAAAATTCTTAGCCGAAAAGTTCCAGGATAAATTTTATCTAAGTTTAATGGCTCAGTACCATCCGGCTTACAAAGTTTTAAATTACAAATATCTGGGAAGGCGTTTGACTAAAGAAGAATACAAAAGTAGTGTATCTTATTCTGAGAAACTGGAATTAGACAGAGGATATTTTCAGAAAATATGAGGTTTAAGTTTAATTAAAATTTATGTGGTTTGTACTTTCACTTTTGACCGCTGTATTTTACGCCGCTCAAGGGGCATGGAGTAAAAAAACTACTAAAAAAGTAGATAGATTTACTACTACCTGGTCTATGTTTTCTTTTGCACTTCCCGTACTTATAATACCTTTATTGATAACCGGCATCCCCCAAATTTCAACCAATTTTTTCTGGGCTGCCCCGGGCTCCCTAATATTGAATATGGTAGCTTACACTCTTTTTGTCACCGCGCTTGAACTATCCCCTTTGAGTCTTACGTATCCGTTTCTTTCTTTTACTCCCATTTTTTTAATAGGTACGGGGTATCTGTTTTTAGGTGAACTTCCCGATCTCAAAGGACTGACCGGTATAATTTTAATAACCGGGGGAGCGTATTTGATTAATTTTAAAGAGATATCCCGGGGAATTTTAGCCCCCATAAAGGAAATAAAAAACGAGAAAGGCTCTTTGATTATGTTGATAGTTGCTTTTATCTGGAGTTTTGCGGGGGCCATGGATAAAGTGGCTGTGGAAGCTTCCAGCCCGTTTTTCTTTATTGTGGTATTTAACACAGGGTTTCTTATCTTTTATCTTCCTTTTCTTAAATATAAAAATCCGGATTTTGAAAAAGAAGTAGTAAAACACAAAGGAAAATTATTTATACTGGGGGTATTCGGTGCCTTTATGGTAATATCTCAGATGGTAGCTCTTAAACTTACTCTGGTGAGTTATGTAATAGCCATAAAAAGGTCGGGAATGCTGTTTACGTTACTTATAGGCAAAGTGTTTTTTGATGAGAAAATTACTACTTTTAATGTGGTCGGAACGGTATTGATGTGTCTGGGGTTAATTCTGATAGGAATATAAAATTAAAAAACGAGCAGATTTATACTTATAACCGCGGTCATCAGTATAAACATTGCCGAATGGGTTATTATACGGGAAATATTATCGGTAAGTCCTTCCTTTTTTGCCCGGTAAACTTTAAAAGCTTCAAT
>JBNJDT010000002.1:0-98763 GCA_051745145.1 Elusimicrobiota bacterium | reverse complement strand
GTTGTTCATGCTCAGTAAATATGTAAATAATTATTCTTTAAATTACGCAGTAGTTCCTTATTCTGACCTGGGAATTACGCAGAGAGTTAGTCTTACCGGAAAATTTTAAATCATACAATAAAACATTTATAAAAAATTGATATCTTTGATAGAACCAGATTATAGGGTATTTCCCCAAAACCCGGTTCCGCAAATTAATTTTTTAGTTTTAGTAATATTGTGAATGCGAGCTGTAAAAATAGGATATTATAAGGGATGACGCTAAACGATATGGAAAAATTAATTGATATAAATTATTTTATTTATTACTATATAACCTAAAATTATTAGTCGGGTTATTTTTATTGACTTATAGTGTTTTGGGGAAATGTAAGTATTTTGGGAGTACAATATGAAAAAAGTTACTACAAAAATTTTAAAAGATAAGAAAGAAAAAGGGGAAAAGATTACCGCTTTAACCTGCTATAATTACTGGATGGGCAGGATTATGAAAGAAGCGGATATTGATGTAATACTGGTCGGGGATTCTCTGGGAATGACGGAATTAGGATATGAAAATACCATACCCGTTACCGTCGATGAGATTGTTCACCATACAAAAGCTGTAAAAAGGTCCGATCCCGACGCCCTGTTAGTAGCCGACATGCCGTTTTTAAGTTTTAACGTCAGTGACGAGAAATCTTTAGAAGCCGCCGGACGTCTTGTTAAAGAAGGCGGGGCCCAGGCCGTAAAATTGGAAGGGGGAAAAGAAGTGGCCTCCACTGCCAAACACATAGTTAAAAATAACATACCGGTTATGGGGCACCTGGGTTTAACGCCTCAGGCGGTACACAAGATGGGCGGCTTTAAAGTTCAGGGAAAGTCCGAGGCCGCGGCCACCAAATTATCAACCGATGCCAAAATACTTGAAGGCGCCGGAGTATTTGCCATAGTTTTAGAGGGAATACCCGCGGATCTGGCCGCCCGGATAACCAAGAAGGTCTCAGTGCCGACCATAGGCATTGGAGCGGGCTTTGAATGTGACGGTCAGATACTTGTGGTAAATGATCTTTTAGGAACGGATACAAGTTTTAAACCCAAATTTGTACGGCGCTATGCTAATTTGGAAGAGACGCTTAAAGATTCATTTGAAAAGTATGTAAAAGACGTGAAGGAAGGAAATTTCCCCTCTGAAGAAGAGAGTTATTGAAAATGGAAATTTTAACCGATCCCCGAAAAGTACAAAACCGGACAGATGCTTTTAAAGAGTATGGAGATACGGTAGGGCTGGTTCCCACGATGGGGGCTCTTCATGTAGCCCATGAATCCCTCATTAAAAAAGCCCGCCGGGAAAATGACCGGGTAATTGTGTCGATTTTTGTAAATCCCACCCAGTTCGGGCCCGGGGAGGATCTGGATTCTTATCCCAGGAATTTTGAGAAGGACAGTGAAATTTGCAAAAAACACAGTACCGATATCATATTTAATCCGGAAGTTTCGGATATGTATAAAAATAACCACTCCACGGAGGTTAAAGTATCAAACCTTACTTCCACTATGTGCGGGGCCAGAAGACCGGGGCATTTTGAGGGAGTGGCTACGGTGGTGTCGAAATTGTTTAATATCGCCAAACCCCACCGGGCCTATTTCGGACAGAAAGATTATCAGCAGTTCAGGGTAATTGAAAGGATGGTCCGGGATTTAAATTTTGATATTGATCTTGTTATGTGTCCCATAGTAAGAGAAAAAGACGGTCTGGCGGTATCTTCCAGGAACCGGTATCTGGACGATTCCCTGCGAAAGCAGGCTCCCCATATTTATAAAGCCCTGTCCGGCGCAAAAAAAATGGTCTTAAACGGTATTGAGCTGAATAGTGTAAGAGAACGCCTGAGAGAGTATATAGAAAAGAATATTCCGGACGGAAAAATTGACTATGCGAATATATATGACGCCCGAACTTTAAAGTCGGCTTCCGGTCCGGATAGTGATTTAGTGGCCGCTGCTGCCGTATGGTTGGGCAAAGCCCGGCTGATTGACAATGTCTACATAAAGGTAAAAAATAAGAGTGAAGGGTCAAAAAATGAGTAAATTAGCTAAACAGATAAGAAAAAAGATAGAAGAGATTAACGGGGTTCTGCTGGTGCATAATTACCAGATTCCCGAAATACAGGATATTGCGGATTTTACAGGAGACTCCCTGGGTTTATCCAGAGAAGCTGCTTCTACTCAAGCGGAAGTTATAGTATTCTGCGGGGTCGATTTTATGGCTCAAACGGCTAAAATTTTATCTCCGGATAAGAAAGTGATACTGCCTGTACAAGACGCCACCTGTCCTATGGCAGAGATGATTATTCCGGAGGAACTGGAAAATTTCAAGAAAAAATATCCGGGGGTTCCGGTAGTCAGTTATGTCAATACTACAGCCCGGATAAAAGCAAAAAGTGATATCTGCTGTACATCTTCAAATGCCGTTAATGTGGTAAAATCCCTGGATGCGGACGAGGTTATATTCACCCCTGATAAAAATCTTGCCGACTACGTGGATAAAATTGTGGATAAAAAAATTATCCGGTGGAACGGGTTCTGTCCGGTCCACCACGGAATAACCCCGGATATGGTAAAAGAGGTAAAAAAGAAAAATCCCCGGGCTCTGTTTATGGCTCATCCTGAATGCCGTCCGGAAGTTTTAGAACTTGCCGATTACGTAGCTTCTACGGGGGGGATGTTTGATATAGCCCAAAAAACTGACAGACAGAAAATTATCGTCGGGACAGAGGAAGGGATGATATATCCTCTTAAAAACAAATTTCCGGAAAAAGAGTTTATACCCATACTTCCCCGTCCGGTATGTAAAAATATGAAAAAAAATACTCTCCGGACTGTAAAAGAAAGTATAGATAATTTAGCTCCTCAGATAACTATAAGTGACTCTGTAATAGAGAAGGCCTCCCGGGCTTTAAACAGAATGTTAAAAATAAGTTGATGGCCGGGGAGAAAAAAAATAAAGAATATATAAAGACGGATGTACTGATTATAGGTAGCGGAGCGGCCGGTTTATCTTTGGCCATGTATCTGGAAGATAAACTGGATGTGGTGATAGTAACCAAATCTTTTCCCAAGGAATCCGCATCCGCAAAAGCACAGGGGGGAATTGCCTGCGTAACCGGGACGGGTGATTCTTTCACTGAACATATACAGGATACCCTGGAAGCCGGGGACGGACTCTGTGATGAGGAAGTTGTAGAGAGGGTGGTAAAGGAAGCCCCGGACCGGATAGAGGATCTTAAAGAATCCGGCGTGAAATTTAGCGGGGGCAATGTAAAACCCGAACTGGGAAAAGAGGGGGGCCACTCTAAAAGACGTATTCTCCATCACGGTGATAATACCGGTGAGGAAGTTGAGGATAAGTTATATGAAAGGGTTAAAGAACTTAAAAATACAACTATAATTTCTCACCATACGGCAGTAAATCTTATCCGGAAGGATAACAAATGTGCGGGGGCATATGTGCTGGATAACGAGACTCTTAAAGTGAAAAGATTTTTGTCAAAAATGACAGTACTGGCTACCGGTGGGTGCGGGAAAGTTTACAAATATACTTCCAATCCCGATGTGGCCACCGGGGACGGCATGGCTATGGCTTACCGGGTGGGGGCCAGGATAGCTAACATGGAATTTATCCAGTTTCACCCCACCTGTCTTTATTCTCCGCTGGAGCCCGGTTTTTTAATAACTGAAGCAATGCGCGGGGAAGGGGCGGTTTTACTGGATGCGGATAAAAAGAAATTTATGAAAAAGTACGATGAACGCGGCGAGCTTGCTCCCCGGGACGTGGTGGCCAGAGCAATTGACACCGAGATGAAAAAATCCGGGGCAAAACATCTGTATCTGGATATACACTCCCGCCGACCGGGAGAATTTATTAAGAAAAGATTTCCTACCATATATAAAAAGTTACAGACTCTGGATATAGATATTACAAAAGACGATATTCCCGTAGTACCGGCCGCTCACTACTGCTGCGGGGGAGTTGAGGTGGATAAAAGAGGGCGGACAAATATTGAAAGGTTACTGGTGATCGGGGAAAGTTCCCATACCGGGCTGCACGGGGCCAACCGCCTTGCTTCAAATTCCCTGCTGGAAGCTGTGGTTTACGGTTACCATACGGCCCAGAATATCCTGGAAAATATTGATAATTACAATTTAATAGAGGCTTCTCCCTGGGAATATACCGGCGAAAAACTTCCCGAGGAACAGGTATTTATAGAGCATAACTGGATGTCTGTCAGGGTATTAATGTGGAATTATCTGGGAGTTGTGCGCTCTGACAGAAGATTAAAAGAAGCCCAAAAGAGGTTAAAATTAATTAAAAAGGAAGTTGATTATCATTACTGGAATTACCTTATAACCCCCGGCATGGTAGAACTTAGAAATCTGGTGGAAGTGGCTAATATTATAATAGAAAGCGCGCAAAAGAGAAAAGAAAGCAGGGGACTGCACTACAATATAGATTACCCTCATAAAAAAGATAAATACCTTCACAATACCTATACATTTAAAAAATAAAAGTTATAATAAACAGATAGTAAAAAATCCAAATTAAAATGAGTAATAACAGACAGACAAAAAAGTATATAGATATACGGGGGGCCAGTGAACACAATTTAAAAAGTATTGATCTAAAATTACCCCGGGATAAATTTATTGTGGTAACCGGCGTATCGGGCAGCGGAAAATCTTCGCTGGCTTTTGATACTATTTATTCCGAGGGTCAGCGTCGGTATGTGGAATCTCTTTCTTCGTACGCCCGCCAGTTTTTAGGGCAGAACAAAAAACCGGACGTCGACTCTATAACCGGCATCCCCCCTGCGGTGGCCATACAGCAAAAAGGTCCGGGCTATAACCCCCGGTCTACGGTGGGAACCCTTACAGAAATTTACGACTACCTCAGGCTGTTATTCGCCCGCATAGGCAGAGTCCACTGTCCAAAATGCGGCAGAAAGATAGAGTCCCAGAGTATAGATGAAATAATAGAGCAGATTGTTAAAAAACGCGAGGGGAGCAAAACAACTGTAATAGCTCCTGTAGTAAGAGGACGCAAGGGAAAGTATAAAGAACTTTTTCAAAGACTGCGCAGGGAGGGGTTTGTAAAAGTCCGGATTGACGGCAGTAATTATTCTTTAGAGGAAGAGATAGATCTTGACGGCAGAAAAAACCACAAAATCGGGGTAATAATTGACCGACTTAAAATAACAGGGAGCGAATCAAACGAAGAACGGCTTACGGATTCTGTTGAAATAGCTATGAAAAAGACCGAAGGAACCGTTGAAATTGAAAGTGAAAACGGTAATAAGCTGGAAAAAGAAGTTTTTTCCAGTCATTATGCCTGCCCGGTATGTGAGATAAGTCTGGGGGAAATGGAACCTCGGAATTTTTCTTTTAATTCACCGTACGGAGCCTGCGAGGAGTGTTCGGGGCTGGGAGTAAAGCTGGAGGTTGATCCGGAACTCGTAGTTTTGGATGATAAGTTAACTATAAATCAGGGAGCTATAGAGCCCTGGAGCGATCCCATAACCAACCGCCGTCACCGCTGGAAAAAATCAGCCAGGAAATACAGAACACAGATGATAGTTACTCTTTCAAAGGAGTTGGGGTTTAGTTTAGATACGCCATTTAAAAAATTACCGGAAAAAATTCAGAATATTCTTCTTTTCGGTTCAGACAGGGAATTTGTGTTTAACTTACAGCGGGGAGGCCGTCGGTATACTAAAAAATCCAGGTTTGAAGGAGCTGTGGAAGTTCTTACCAGAAGACATTTACAGACCGATTCCGACTATGTCAGAAAAAAGATACAGGAAAAATATATGAGAGAGGCCAGGTGTCCGGTGTGTAAGGGGACCAGATTAAAGAAAGAGTCGTTGGCTGTTACAGTGGACGGCAAAAATATAGCTGAACTTGTAAAGTTGCCGGTAAAAAAACTGGTAAAATTTTTTGATAATATTAAACTGTCCGGTTTTGAGAAGACGGTGGGAGAGAAAATTTTGGAAGAATTAACTTCCCGGACCAGATTTTTAGTGGACGTGGGAGTGGATTACATATCTTTGGACCGGAAAGCAAACACCCTTTCTTCCGGAGAAAATGAGAGAATAAGACTGGCCACCCAGATCGGTTCTTCACTTGTGGGGGTGGCCTATATTCTTGATGAGCCCACGGTGGGTTTGCATGCAAGAGACACAAAGAGGTTGTTAAAGTCACTTAAAAGTTTACAGGAAATAGGGAATACTGTTCTGGTTGTAGAACACGACTCCCAGACTATAGAAATTGCCGACTATGTACTTGATTTAGGCCCGGCCGCCGGAGTTCACGGGGGAAGAGTAGTTTTTTCCGGCAAAAAAAGTAAATTTACAGATTGCAGTGAATCGCTCACTTCCCGGTATTTTACCGGGGAAGAAAAAGTTCCGCTGCCCCAGAAAAGAAGAAGTCCCGGTAAAAAGAATATTAAACTGGAAGGTTGCAGGCAGTTTAATTTAAAAAATATTGACGTTGAGTTTAAAGCCGGACTGTTTAACTGCGTCACCGGGGTATCGGGCTCGGGAAAGAGTACTCTTGTAGAAGAGATACTCTATAAAGCTATGAAGAGAAAATTGTATTCCAATTCCGATGTACGGCCCGGCAGTTTCGATAACCTGCAGGACTCTGAAAATTTTGAAAAAGTTATAAATATAGATCAGACCCCCATAGGCCGTACTCCCCGGTCCAATCCGGCGACCTATACTAAAGTATTCACTCCCATAAGAGAGCTTTTTGCCGGCCTGCCTTTAAGTAAGGTGAGAGGTTATGAAAAAGGACGGTTTTCTTTTAACGTCAAAGAAGGCACCTGTTCAAAATGCAAAGGTCAGGGACAGATTAAACTGGAAATGCAGTTTTTGCCCGATGTGTATGTACCCTGTGAGGTATGCAACGGCCGAAAATATACCGAGGGTACGTTAGAAGTTAAATACAAAGGTAAAAATATTTATGAAGTTCTGGAAATGACCGTTGAAGAGGCTCTGGAATTTTTTTCAAATTTTAACCGGGTAACTAAAATTTTAAAGACCTTAAAAGATGTGGGGCTGGGATATATAAAACTGGGCCAGCCCTCAACTACTTTATCGGGCGGAGAGGCCCAGAGGATAAAACTGGCCCGGGAACTTGCTAAAAGAAGCCGGGGGGATACCCTTTACATACTGGATGAACCGACCACCGGACTTCATCCGGATGATATAAAATACCTGCTTTCCGTGCTCCATTCTTTAGTAGATAAGGGAAATACTGTAGTTTTGATAGAACACAACATGGATGTGATAAAGAATGCCGACTGGATAGTGGATCTGGGGCCGGAAGGAGGAGAGGACGGCGGCGAAGTAGTGGTTTGCGGAAAACCAGCAAAGTTGATAAAATCAAAGGATAGTTATACAGGGGAATTTTTAAAAAAGTATATGAAAAAACATTAAAAATGAATAAATTTAAAATAATAATAATATCTGTCTTTATAGCGCTTCTTACCGGTAGGTTATACGGCGTCCCCGCCGGGCAGGATACCCAGCGGGATCTGTATCGCTTTGCCATGCAGTCTTATTCAGAGAATATGTTTGATATTGCCGGCCAGAGTTTCAGAGAATATCTTGATAAATATCCGAAGGGACGGTATGTCAAAGAGGCCAAAATATTTTTGGGTAAGTCTTTGTTCAACAAAGGGAACTATGACAAAGCGTTTGAAATATTCAGAAACGTTACAGTAAATTATACTCCTTCTTTAGATGTAATGGAAGCCTATATTTTAATGGGGGATGCCCGGTTTTATGCCGGAAAATACAGGGAGGCCAAAGCCATTTATACTAACTTTGCGGATAAATACAGTAATTCTGAGTATGTAGAAGATGCCCTGTATTTTACAGCTGAAAGTGAATTCCAGCTTAAGGAATACCAAAATGCCCGTTCTACATATGAGGCCTTTATAGAAAAGTATCCGGATAGTTCTTATATCTCTTATGCCCGTCTTTCGGTGGGATTATGTTATTACCATGAGAAAAATTACGAAGACGCTTTAAAAGTTTTTGAGAATTTAACCGGTAATAGTATTCCCGAAGAAGTAGAGTCTGAAGCTTTATATTACACCGCTTTGACCCACAAGAATCTTGATAATTACAGGGAGGCTATAAATAAATTTTCTAAAATTGTTGAGAGGGGCCCCGAAACTAAATATTACTATAAGGCAATCTTTAACAAGGGGGAATGTTATATGGATGAGGGTGACTTTGACAGGGCCCGCAAGCAGTACGCTAAAGTAATAGATGCGAAGGATGCACCGAAAAATCTTAAAATTGACGCTTTCTATCAGACCGGGGAAAGTTATTACCGGGAAGAAAAATATGCGCTTGCTGAAAAAAGCTGGGAAAAACTGGTAGATAAATACCCAAATACGGCAAAAGCAGAATCAGCTTTTTATTCTATGGGATGGGGGAAATTCAAAACTGAGAATTATACTGCCGCAGCCAGAAAATTTACCGAATTTTTAGATAAATACTCCCGATCTGATAAAGTCTCCTCGGCCCAGTTTCTCATTGCTCATTCTTATTATTATGCTGAAAACTTTAAGCAGGCTATAAAAGAATATGAAAGAGTGACAAAATTTTATCCTCGTTCTCAGTATGCCCCCCGGGCTTTATACTGGAAAGGCATGGCGGCTTTTAAACTGGAAAAATCCGGAGAGTCCTTGAAGATATTACAGCAGTTTACTGAAAAATATCCCGATCATATACTCATACCCGATGCCTACTATTTAATGGGCAGGGCAAGATTTGAAGAAGAACACTATTCAGTGGCCAGGGACCACTTTCAGAAAATATTAGATGAATTTTCGAAAAGTTCTGTATATCCTGACGCTTATCTGGGAAAAGCTAATACCTTTTATGAAGAAAAAAAATACAGGGAAGCTGAGGATCTCTACCGGAAAATAGTTCGGGATATAAATGTAGAACATATAAAAGAAAGTGCCCGCATGGGTATAGGTAACTGTCTTTTGCAGGTAAAAAATTATGATCAGGCAATTAATGAATATAAAAAGCTGGATGAAAATCCGGCTGTTCTTTTCCAGATAGGATACTCTTACTATAAAGCCGATGAATATCAAAAAGCCCGGGATACTATGAGTAATTTAACGGATAGGTATTCGGACAGCGATTATTTTGTCCGGGCTCTGTATTATGAAGGCTGGAGTAATTTTAAATTAAAAGAATTAAAGAAAGCTGAGGATAAGTTTTCTCAAATTTTTGAAGAATATCCGGACCATGAATTAGCGGCCGATTCCTTACTGAGAGTCGGAGATACTTTATATAATCGCGAAAATTACGATACAGCCATTGAAAAATATCAGCAGGTGGTGGACAATTATCCTGAGACAAAATCGGCAGTGAACGCCTATTACAATATAGGGTGGAGTTATCATACTACCGGCCGAACAGAAAAGGCAATAGAGACATACCGGGAATTTTTGGAAAAATATCCCGATTCCGAATTGTCTGAAGATGTCTATTACAGGATGGGCAGTTTCTATTTTGAACAGGAAAAATATAAACAGGCCGTGCAGGTCTATGAGAATCTTTTAAAAAGAGATTTATCCGAAGATACTCATAAAGAGGCGCTATACTGGCTGGGCTGGAGCAGTTACAGAGCGGGCAATAATGACCGGGCGCTGGAAACATTTAATTTACTGGTGGAAAAATATCCCGACTACGAAATGATAGATGAAATTCATTACCGGAAGGGGGATATATATTATGATATGAATAAATTGGAGATGGCTATAAAACAGTATGAGAAAATCCTGGATATTTCCTCAGATTCCAGTTTTGTTCCCAGAGCTTTATATAATATTGCTCAGATTTACAGGGAATTAGAACAGCCCGAAGAGTCCGAAAGGTATTTGGAAAAATTAAAAGAAGAACATCCCGAATCCGATGCAGCTGTCCGGGTTGTTTTTGACGAAGGGGAAAAAGCCCAGGACAGCGGAGATTATGATGAGGCTCTTGAAAAGTATGAGGAAGTGTCTCGCATCTCCAGTGCTCTGATTGGAGCCAGAGCGCAAAAAAGAATAGGGGATATATATTTTACCCGTAAAGATTATAACAAAGCGACAATAGAATATTTAAAGGTACCGTATACTTACAAAGATTTTAAAGATGTTGCCGCCGAAGCCAGGTATATGGCTGCAAGATCCAAGCAACTGGAAGAGAAATACAGTACCGCTTTAAAAAATTACAGAAGAGTTATCGAAGATTATCCGGATACGGACTGGAAAGAAAGAGCTGAAGATAAAATTAAGGAAATAGAGGAAGAATAGTTAATAGATAGGGATGAGATTTTTTTTAGCTCTAACAGTAATTTTAACCAGTCTGGTCCCCTCCGGGCTGGCGGCGGATGATGTGTCTTTGGATTTAGAGGATCTTTATGTATGGGGGGAGGACAGAGCTGATGTAATTGGACTGTACGAGTCCGAAAAACTACCCGCGCCATATTTAAATAAAGACCAATTTATTCCCCGTTATACTGTTCCTTACCCGGAAAAGCTGGACGCCAAATATGATTTTTTAAATCGCAGGAAAGCTCTATTGCTTGGCGGTGGGTACGGCATCAACGGAGAATATTATTTTAATGCAGCGGGAAATAACTTTAATTTTGGGAACTGGGCTTATAATTATCAAATTACAGCCCGTAATAATAGTTTTATAAAGGGAAAATACGACAATTCTTCCCGGCGGGGCAGCTTTTCGGCAACCCGGGACTGGGAAACAACTAAATTAACCGCGGGATTTGATGGAATGACTTCCCGTTCGAATTTTGATAAAAATTTATTTAAGTTGTATTCGAATGCACAAACAGAATGGCGGACTGTCAGTTTATCGCCCCGGTTGTCCTATACCGGTTTTAAAATAGACGGTGTGCCGGCAGACGAATTTAACGCTTCGGTGGACAGTGATTACCCCCTTAAATACAATCAATGGTTATATCTGAAAGGCGATATTTTTCGGATAGCTGTGGATAAAAATACAAAATGGGGAACCGATGTAAAGACGGGGTATATAAATACTCTGTTTAAAGATTTTTCTTTTAGATTATGGGCCGGATTTAATAATTTTTTTAATTCCGAAATTACGGGTGGCGGCCGGATATCCGGCAGTATTTCCAGTACCTCTTATTCATTTTATTTAAAAAGAGAAGTATCTCGCAGTAATATATACACTTTACATAATAAATATCCCCAGCTTTTATTGAATGGTATAAGGGAGTTTGAAACTAATAATGCTTTGGGTTTTAGTTTGTCCCGTAAAATTTACGATAATGTAAGCGCAAATTTAGAAACGGAATATAAAACTGTAGATAATTATTTAACATTTTACCGGACTGGGGACGGATATTTCCCGGTAAACCTTGATAAAAATCAAAAAATTCTCAGAAATAAACTGTCTCTTAAATTGCCGCATACAAATATGGGATATATTTATAGAGACAGTCCGGATAAGCTCCCTTATCTTTACAACAGTTTTTTCGCAGAGGTTGAAAATAAGGTATATTTTGATAACCTGCTGGGGAGAGTTTTTGTAAAATACACCGGAGAACATGACCGGTGGCTGAATTCTGGGGGAACGGACAGCGAACCGGTGTCTTCATTTGTAGATGTGAATCTGGAACTCATATATAATTTAAATAAAAACATGAGAATTAGGGGCGGAGCTCAAAATATTTTTTCTGAATCTGTAGTACCCCCGGTCAGTTTTGAAGAAAGTAAAGCCCGGATGTATATAATATTAACTTATAAAATGTAGGGTAAGTAAAGCGTAATAATTAAAGTGTTAAAAATATTGAGAAATTATTCAGAGGAGGAGTAAGAAATGTTAGATTTTATAGCTCAGGGCGGAATAATGATGTATCCGCTTTTGATAAGTTCTATACTTGTAGTAGCCATAGTAATAAACAGGTTTTATTTTTTTAAAAAGATTGAAGTTGATGAGGAGGATCTTTATGTTAAGGTCAAGGATAAATTGAGATCTTCCAGTCCTAAGGAGGCTATTGCCTACAGCGAGGAGATTGGGGGACCTATTGCCAATATCTTAATTGCCGGTCTCCAAAAATACGGCCGGGGGCCCGAAGAAATCGAGGAAGCTTTTGAAAGAGAGGCGTTAATAGAAATTCCCCTGTTGGAAAAATATCTACCGGCTTTAAATACTATAGGAAGCGTATCTACTCTTATAGGTTTTACGGGAACGGTACTGGGGATGATCAAGGCATTCAATGATATATCCCAGGCCGGAACTACCTCTCCGGGAATAGTGGCCGGCGGAATAGCCGAGGCCCTTACTTCCACGGCTACGGGGCTGATAATAGCGATTCCGGCATTAATATTTTACCATTATTTTTCACACAGAGTAGAAAATATTGTCTTGGAGGTCGATAAAATATCCAGAAATATAATGGATGTAATGCTGGAGAAAGATAATGTTTGACAGATTTAAAAATAAAGAAGAACAAAGGGAGTTTTTTACTAATATGGCCCCGATGGCCGACATAGTATTTCTTCTTTTAATCTTTTTTATGCTTACTTCGGCTTTTGTTCTCGAACCCGGAATCGACGTGGAACTGCCCAGGGCTGTGACTGCCGAAGAACAGGCCCGGGAGAAACACGTGCTTACTATTACAGAAGAGGGAAAGCTGCTTCTGGACGAGGATTCAGTCAGCTTTGATACCCTTGAAAGAATTTTAAGAAATGCTTATGCCGGGAAGCCGGATAAACTTCTTATTATAAGGGCGGACAGACAGGTCTTCCATAGCAAGGTAGTTAGAGCTCTGGATATAGCCCGGCAGACGGGAATCAAAAACCTGGCTATTGCAACGGATAAAATTGATTGAATTAAATTTTAAAAATAGTGTAATAATATCTACACTGCTGCATATTATATTACTTTTTTTTCTTCCGGAAGCCTGGTTCTCAGAGGAACAGCCCGATTGGGTAGAAGTATCGGTCACTACTTTTCCGGCTCCCAGGGAACGTATTCCTGAAGACTGGTCCTTAAGCGGAGAAGATATGCCGGAAAAAGAGTTTGAAACCCGGCCGGAAGATATTCAATCTGAAGAAATTTCTGTTCCCGCAAGGGAGTCCAGCATCGGATTGCCGGTGGATAACGGGGCCCCTTCTTTAGAGGATATAGAAAAAACCCGAGTAGATACGCCTGTTGAAGAAACGGTCAGTAAAGCTCTGCCGGACAGAGAGAAGAGAACCGGAATTCCCCAAAAAGAGGGTGATGAATCCAGCGAAGTATTAGAAGGGCCGGTATCCAGAAGAAAAGTGTTAAGAAGAATACAACCGGAATATCCAAGCTGGGCGGAAGAGCAGGGAGCCGAAGGAGAGGTTAAACTTAAATTTTGGGTATCTCCGTCCGGCCATGTAAAAAGTGTAGAAGTTTTGCAGACTTCCGGGTATCCGAATCTGGATTCCCGGGCGATGGAGGCGATGAGAAAATATCTGTTTGAACCTCTGGGGGAGGAAGAAGAACAGGAGGAGCAATGGGGAACAATAATAATAAGATATACCTTGAACACGCAGTAAAAACAGCCCGGGAAGCGGGAGATTTTTTACTGAAAAATTTTACAAATAAACAGGATATAAGCTATAAAGGCCGTATAAATTTAGTTACCCGCATGGATGAGGAAAGCGAGAAAATGATTGTGAATAGTATTTCTGAAAAATTTCCCGATCACAGTATACTTGCCGAGGAGGGAGATTATGACAAAAGAGAATCTCCTTATCTTTGGATAGTAGACCCGCTTGACGGAACTACAAATTATGCCCACGGTTTTGGGTTTTTTGGCGTATCTATCGCCCTTGAGTACCGGGGAGAAATTATAGCGGGGGTAGTTAATGCCCCCTATATCGGAGAATTATACACTGCTTTGCGGGGAGAGGGAAGCCGGCTAAACGGAGAAAGAATAGAAGTCAGTGAAACCAGTGAGCTGGAAAAATCACTTGTTACAACGGGGTTTCCGTACGACATAAAAGAGACAGGGGATAATATAGAAAACTTCAACCGTTTTTTAATGAAGACCAGAGCGGTACGCCGTCCCGGGTCGGCAGCTATTGATCTTTGTTCGGTGGCCGCCGGGAAATTTGACGGATTTTGGGAGTTAAAACTTGAGCCCTGGGATACGGCCGCCGGATTTCTAATAGTTGAAGAGGCCGGCGGCAGAGTTACGGATTTTGAAGGGAATAGATATTCTCCTTATCAGAAGGAGATACTTGCTTCTAATTCCCATATACACGAGGATATGAGAAAGGAGTTAAAAAATGAGTAAAACAACAGTTGATATAGCTATAGTAGGCGGTGGCCCGGCCGGTTTGACTGCGGCAATTTATACCGGGCGTTCTTCTATGGATACAAAAATATTTGAGGAGAAACAGCCCGGCGGTCAGCTGTGGTGGTCCGAAAAAATTGAAAATTATCCCGGTTTTCCGCAGGGAGTAGAAAGTTTTGAACTGGCCGAATATCTAACTGAACAGGCTAAAAAATTCGGAGCGGAGATTGTAAACGAAAAAGTGGAAGAAGTTAAACAGTCCGGAAAAGATTTTTTAATTACCACAGGCCGCCAAAAGATTAATGCCCGGGGGGTAATAATTTCAACAGGCGCTTCAATGAAACAATTGGGTGTTAAAGGAGAAAAGAAATTTACGGGCAAGGGAGTATCTTACTGTGCCGTATGCGACGGTCCGCTGTACAAGGATAGAGTAGTGGCGGTAGTCGGCGGGGGCAATACTGCCTGCGAGGAGGCATTGTATTTGACAAAATTCGCCGGAAAAGTTTATCTTATACATCGCCGGCCACGTTTAAGAGCGGTTAAAGGGTTGAGAGAAAAAGTTGAAAAATCTGATAAAATTCAAACTGTTCTGGATGATGAATTGGAAGAAATTTCCGGAACCGGTATGGTAGAAAATATAAGTCTTAAAAGCGGAAAGACTTTAGATGTGGAAGGTGTTTTTATATTTATAGGTTTGCTCCCCAATACAGAATTTTTAGATGATAGTTTTGTGAATAAGGAGGAAGGGTTTATAGTGACGGACAGTTCTTTTAAAACTTCTTTAAAAGGAGTTTATGCCGCCGGTGATTGCCGCAAAGATTCTTTAAGACAGATTGTAACAGCTTGCGGGGAAGGCGCTTATGCCGGTGAGGAAGCGAGAAAATACGTAGAAGAAAAAAAAGGAATAGATTATGATTGGTGAAAAAATTTTAAATAGTTTAGTAGAACAAAATAATACCAAAATACTTATGGTAGTAATGGACGGCGTGGGTGATATCCCCGATGATAGCGGGCAAACCGCTCTGGAACAGGCAAAGACCCCCAATCTTGATAAACTCGCCAGGCAGTCATCTTTAGGGCTGGCTGTACCGGTAGAGCGGGGGATTACTCCCGGCTCCGGTCCCGGACATCTGGCTTTATTCGGATATGACCCCGTAAAAAATGAGATAGGCCGGGGGGTGCTGGAAGCTTCGGGTATCGGTATAGATCTGGAAAAAGATTGTCTGGCAGTAAGGGGGAATTTTGCTACCCGTGATTCAGCCGGTATAATAAAAGATCGCCGGGCGGGCCGGATCACTACAGAAAAGAATAAAGAATTATGCAAAAAAATAAATTCCGAATTAGAAAAAATTGAGGATGTGGAAGTTAAAGTTTATCCGGGAAAAGAACATAGATTTGTTATAATTTTTAAAGGCCCCGGATTAAATGATAATTTGCTGGATGCCGATCCCCAGCATATAGATAAAAAGGAAAAGTTTGTAGAAGCCCGGGATAGTGAATCCGAAAAGGCCCAAAATGTGGCCAATGAGTTTATTAAACAGGTCCAGGAAATTTTAAAGGACGAAGACCGGGCAAACACCTGTCTTTTGAGAGGCCTGGCCAAAAAACCTGATATTTCCGGTTTTTTTGAAAAATACGGACTAAAAGCCAGAGCTTTAGCCACTTATCCGATGTATAAGGGTCTGGCCCGGCTGGTGGGAATGGACATAGCTAAGGATTTAAAAAGTATGGAAGATGAATTAAAGGATCTGGAAAAAAACAGTAAAGGAGAAGAATATAACTTTTTCTATTTTCATGTAAAGAAAACGGATTCTTACGGAGAGGACGGCAACCGCAGTGAGAAAGTTAAAGTTATAGAACATTTTGATAAACTGCTTTCTCAGATAATTGAACAAGATTTTGATGTAATCTGTATAACTGCCGACCACTCCACCCCCACTCCCTTAAAGGCTCATTCATGGCATCCCGTCCCCCTTCTTATAAATGGACCTTATATAAGAGTCGACGGGGGAGAAAGATTTACAGAGAAAGAGTGTCTGAAAGGAAGCTACTCGCAGATGTATTCTAAAGATATTATGAAAATACTGTTATCTCAGGCTGACAGATTGAAAAAATTTGGAGCGTAATTTGTCTTGAAATTAACTATATGTTATTATAAATTTACGTAAGGGCATTGCGGGGTATAGTACATAGTATAAAAGAGAGGAACCAATGAATAAAAATATATTAGTTGTCTTATTGTTTATCACTCTATTTTCATCAGGGTGTTCCCGAAAAGATGATGTAGTGGCTTATGTGGGAAGCCGGGAGATAACGTCCGAAACCGTAAAGAAACGTCTGAAGGACCTGCCGGATTATTACTACGGTTTTATCTCATCGGAAGGGGGGAAACGCCAGTATCTTTCCGGGATAATAAAGGAGACGGTTTTACTTGAAAAAGCTTATGATTTAAATATCCACAAAAGAAAAGAGGTAAGAGAGCGCATACAGGATTTAAAAAGAGAAATTATTCTAACGGCTGCCGTTGATTATATTAAAAATAATGAGATACAGGTATCTGATCATGAAATCCGGGATTATTACGAAAAAAATAAAGAAAAATACACTGATGTGGAAGAAGTTAAGATAAGCCATATACTTTTAAATGATGAAAATAAGGCCAGAGAGATATTAGCTAAAATAAGAAACGGGGCCTCATTTTCCAGTATGGCCCGCCAGCATTCGGTGGATACCGTTACGGCAATAAATGACGGTGATTTAGGATATTTTAAAAGAGGGGAACTGGCAAATCCTCAATTTGAAGAAGCTGTTTTTCAGCTTGAGAATGTGGGGGAGGTCAGCGATGTTATAAAGACTTCTTTCGGTTATCATATTGCCAAACTCACCGGCCGCCGGTCGGGCAAAGAAAAATCATTCGAGGATGCAAAAGAAGAGATAGCTTCTGAATTAGAGCAACAGAAATTTATTCAGCTGGTAGAAGATTATAAGAATGATTACAATGTAAGAATTAACTACGATGTGCTTGATAAAATTAATTTAAGAGGTGAAAAAACTAATAATAATCAAGGAGAACGGGACGATGAAAATTAATTTAAATAGAGTTAAAGTTTTTCCCCAGGTCCTATTATTTTTGGGAGTTTTAATCCCCCGGGTGTTTGCTGCTGAAGAAGTGGTTGAGAGAGTTATAGCCCGAGTAAATGACGAACCTATACTTTTAACTGAATTTAAAAAGAGGGCGGATGATTTAATTGAACAGTATGAAAAAGAAGTTACCGGACCGGATAGGGAGCAAAAACTAAAAGAGTTTAAAAAAAGGCTTTTGGATCAGATGATAGATGAAAAACTTTTAATACAGAAAGCCGAGGCGGAAGAAATAACCGTAAAAGAGGAAGAGATCGATCAGGGTATGGAGGAAATCCGGGGAAGATTCGACAGCGAAATGGACTTCCAAAATGAAATTACCAAACAGGGTTTGACAGGAGAAAATTTCAGAGAAAATTTAAAACAGCAGATTAGAGTTATTAAACTTACCAACCAGGACGTAAGATCTAAAATATCGCCGCCTACCGAAGATGAAGTTAAAGAATATTATGAAGAGAACAAAGAGGAGATGGTTGTCCCCGAGCAGGTGCGGGCCAGGCATATTTTAATAAAAACCGGTGATGAAAGAACTGAAAACGAAGCTCTCAAGAAAATAGAGGACATATTGAGTAAAGTAAAGAAAGAACCTCAAAATTTCAGTGAATTTGCAGAAGAATTTTCTGAGGGCCCATCGGCAAATATGGGAGGGGATCTGGGATATTTTGCGCAAAGAGAAATGCCCGAAAGTTTTAGCGAAGCTGCTTTTAATTTAAATATAGATGAGGTAAGTGAACCGGTGAAAACCAGCTTCGGATATCATATCATAAAAGTGGTGGGAAAAAGATCCAGCGAGAAGAGAAATTTTTCAGAAATCCGGGATAGATTGAGGAATTTGCTTTACCAGAAAAAAATGGAAGACGAATATGAAAAATATCTGCGAGAGTTAAGAGATGAGGCTAAAATAACTAAATCTCTTTTTTCAGAGCAATAATATAAAAAAGGGGAGGCAAAATTATGAACAGAGAAATATTGAGAAAGTACAATTATCAAAAAGATAAGATTGAAAAATTAATTAAAAGCTACAGAGCGGGGGAATTTAACGAAGAAGATAATGTTATTGATGATCAGCTGGGCTACCCTTCGTCAGATGATTTTAAAACTCTTCCTCCCCGGGATTCTAAAGAGTACAAAAAATTAGACCGTCTGGGAAAAGAAGCTATAGAAAACGGTCAGCTGGGGGTAGTGGTTTTAAATGGGGGAATGGCAACCCGGTTCGGGGGAGTGGTAAAAGGGGTAGTTGAAGTTTTTGACGGCAAGAGTTTTTTGGAATTAAAGATAAAAGATTCTCTTAGAGTTTCCGATAAAATTGACTTTTATATTATGAATTCTTTTTCCACCCATGAAAAAACCCGGAAACATTTTGAAGACAAAAATTATTTCGGGGTCCCCGATAAAATTCATTTTTTTAATCAGTTTATCGCCCCCCGCCTTAAGGAAGACGGAAGTTATTTTGAGGGGCCTGAGGAGATGGACTCTTTTTACGGACCGGGCCACGGAGATTTCCCCTACTGTATAAAGAAAAGCGGCCGGCTGGATGAGTTTATAGACGGCGGGGGAAAGTATCTGTTTTACTCCAATGTGGATAATCTGGGAGCCAGGGTAGAACCGGCCCTGTTGGGTAAACATATAAATTCCGGCAAGGAACTTACCGCAGAAGTGGCCAAAAAGGATCCGGGGGACGAAGGAGGAGCGCCGGCAGTATTAAATGGCAAATTACAGATAATTGAAGGGTTCCGGTTTCCCGAAGATTTTGACCAGGATCGAATTCCGGTTTTTAACTGTAATACTTACTGGTTAAACGCTCAAAGTTTGAAAAAGGAATTTGATTTGCCATGGTATATAGTACATAAACAGGTAGAGGGGGAAACAGTTATACAGTTTGAACATCTGGCGGGAGACTTAACCGGATTTTTAGATACCAGTTTTGTCAAAATAGATCGAAGTTCAAGATTTTATCCGGTAAAACGTCCCCAGGATCTTGACGAATACAGAGAATCTTTAAAGAAACTTTTAGGATATAAATAAAGACTTGCCCGTAAATACTGGTTTTCTGTTTAAATAAAAAGACAAAAATAGATAATGTCGGGTCTGAATTAATATGAAAGAAATTTTTATAACTGCCGGAGATCCCCGGGGAATCGGCCCCGAAATTATTTGTAAAAGTCTGGATAGACTGGCAAAAGAAGATAAAATTAAAAATAAAATAGTTATAGGGGGAAGCAGGGATGATTTTGAGAAGTACGCCGGAGAATTTAATCTAGAATTTGACTTTGACACAGATAAAAATAACCCCGGATTTTATCTTTTCCATATTCCCCGGTCCGGAGACCCGGCAACTGACTGTCTTAATTATTTAGAAAAAGGTATTGAGTACTGCAAGCAAAATCCCCGGTCAGCTCTGGTAACCGCTCCTGTAAGAAAAGACGAAGTTGCCCGGATTCAGCCGGGTTTTACGGGACATACCGGGTATCTGGCCCAAAAATTTAACCAAAAGGACGTAGTTATGAGTTTTGTTACCGACCGGATTAAGATGTCTCTTCTTACCACCCACATTTCTCTTAAGGAAGTATCATCAGCAATTACGGTAGGTAAAATACTGACTCATGTACGGATAGTGGATAGGAGCCTGAGAGAAAATTTTGGAATCGAGGGCGGAAGACTGGTCCTGGCTTCTCTAAATCCTCACGGGGGAGAGTCCGGGCTGCTGGGAACTGAAGAAGAGACGGTATTTAAAAGGGCCCGGGATCGGTTAGAGGAAGAAAAAATAAATATCAGCGGCCCTTACAGTCCCGAAAAAGTTCTTAAGGAGTTCCTGGAGGGAAAATATGATTTTATAGTTTCTCCGTACCATGATCAGTTTTTACCGGCGGTAAAATATTTACTGGGTCCTTCTGTGAACTATACTATGGGGCTTCCCGTGATAAGAACTTCTCCGGATCACGGGCCGGCGCTGGATATTGCAGGTAAGGATAAGGCCCGGCCGGACAGCTTCTTGAAAGCCATTGAACTGGCATTTAAACTGGCAGAGGGGAATTAACGGGTGGCTGAAAAACTGGGACAGCATTTTTTAAATAACCCCCGGGTGGCTGCCCGGATAGTTGAAAATTTGGATATACAGCCCATAGACAAAATTATGGAAATCGGGGCGGGAAGGGGCTATCTTACAGAATATTTAATTGAAAATAATGGGTCTGTAATAGCTGTGGAACTGGATAGTGACCTTGCCGGGTTATTGGAAAATAAATTTAAAGATCTTCAGGATATTATAAATAAAGATTTTTTGGCTCTGGATTTGACCGATTATGATATAAATAAGATATGCGGAAATATTCCCTACCAGATAACCGGAAAAATACTGGATAAAATATGCAGAAGCTCTTTAAACTGGCAGATAGCGGTTATAATGTTGCCCCGTCCGGTAGCATTAAGAATGGTTGCCGGTCCGGCCAGTTCTGATTATTCGGCCGTCTCGGTGCTCTGTCAGGTAAATTCTAAAGTGGAATACTGTTTTGATGTACCGGAAACGGATTTCTTGCCCCCCCCAAAGGTAAAATCCGCAGTTGTAAAACTTGTAAGAAAATGTGATCCGGAAGATGATACTTTTTACCGGATGGTTAAAAATATATTCAGGTATAAGCGTAAAAATATAAGAAATGCAATTTTTAATTTTTTAAAGCCCGGTTTAAATAAAGAAGAGGTGGATAATATTTTAAAAAAAGCTAAAATATCCGGTAAATCCAGGCCCCACGAACTCGGTGTAAAAGATTATAAAATATTAAAAAATATATTTGTAAATAGAAAAATTTTGTGATATAATTTCTAAAGATATAATAGATATAGCAATAGTCGATCAGGTATTAAAAGTATACAGAATAAATAGGAGGATAAATGGGTAAGAGTAATAATAAAGAGGAACGGCGGTCAACAAAATTAATAAAGAAAAATTTTCAGACAAGATTTTTAAAGCTTATAGGAATAAGTTTATCAGCTTCGGTTATAGTTTCTATGATGGTTTTTTACATTGCCTTGAGGGTGAAAATTGAAAGAGCGCATTTTGCAGAGTTTACCCAAAGAGAGCTGGCTGATGTTTTAGGGTGGCTAAACTGGACTTTGCCGGTTATTGCTGTGGCAATAATTATCATAGCTTTACTGATAGGAAAGCACATATCTTTTAAAGTAGCCGGTCCGCTGTATGCTCTTGAAAAACAGCTGCATCTTGTTTTAGAGGGAAAAATAGAAGAAGTACAGCTTCGAAACGACGATAAAGATTTAATTCCCCTGGCTAAATTAATAAATAGATTAATTAACAAATGTAAGGGGAATTTGGATTTAGAACAACAAAATGAGGATAAAAATGTCTGAAATGAATATTGAATTTGGCACTGCAGGGTGGCGGGGTATTATAGCTGACGATTTCACCTATGATAACGTCAGAATAGTTTCCCAGGCCATCGCTGATTTTTTAAATAACAATGCCCGGCACCAGCCCCGGATTTTTGCCGGATACGATTCCCGGTTTATGGGAGAGAAATTTGCCCGGACGGTGAGCGAGGTAATGGCTGCTAACGGGGTGAAAGTCTTTTATTCTGTGAAGGATATTCCCACTCCCGCCATATCCCAGATAATTATATCTAAAAAACTGGACGGGGGAATAAATATTACCGCTTCTCATAACCCTCCCGAGTATTCGGGAATTAAATTTTCGCCATCCTGGGGAGGACCGGCGCTTCCCGCGACAACTGGGAAAATTGAAGAAAATTGCACCGGGATATTACAGGGGGATAAAAAAATAAAATCAATGGAATTCGAGCAGGCAGTGGCCGAAGATTTAGTTGAGGAAGTGGACTGGATTGGTCTTTATAATAAAAGAATATCTGAATTGATAGATACAAAAATTATACAGCAAAAATGTTCCGTTGTTTACGATGCTATGAACGGAACGGGCCGCGATGTCATGGGAAATATTATTCCCGAAGCTGACCTTAAAGTAATAAACGGCAGCCGTGATGTTCTGTTTGGCGGTCACCGTCCCGAGCCGGCGGAAGAATTTATAGAAGAATTGAAGGATACTGTAAAAAACGGTAATTACGATATAGGACTGGCCACGGACGGAGACGGAGACCGGTTTGGTATAGTGGACGAAGACGGAACTTTTATAACTCCCAATCAAGTTATGGGCCTGGCTTTATATCATCTGTGTGAAAATAAGAAGTATTCCGGAGTGGGGGTAAGGTCGGTTATGACTTCGTCTTTTATGGATGCCGTGGGTAAAAGCTATGGGGTGGAAATTAGAGAGACTCCGGTTGGATTTAAATATATCGGAGATATTTCTGTAAAAGAGAAGATGGTTGTAGGGGGAGAAGAAAGCGGGGGGTTGACCATAGGCGGACATCTACCCGAAAAAGACGGTATTCTGGCCTGCCTGTTGATGGCTGAACTGAGAGCTATTGAGCAAAAATCTCTGGGGAGTATTCTGGCGGATCTTTATAGTAAAGTAGGTAAGTTTGTAACTGCAAGAAAAAATTTTACTATAACAGAGCAGAAAAAAGAAGAAATTAAGAGAGTTTTAGCTCAGAGTGATCCGGATAGTATAGGAAAATACGGAGTTAAAAAGGTAGTAAAGGTTGACGGCTACAAATATATTCTGGATGCTGAGAATTCCTGGCTGGGTATAAGATTTTCAGGTACCGAACCGGTTATCCGGTTATATGCGGAGAGCAACTCCGAAGAAAATATAGAAGATATTATAAGCAGCGCCCAGTCGGAATTTTTATAAGATACAGTAAAAGAATTGTAATATAAAAAAAAAGGAGTTAATAATGAGTTTAATTTACGATGTAAGAGGAAGAGAAATTTTAGATTCCCGGGGAAATCCCACAGTTGAGGTAGAAGTAATTACAGAATCCGGTGCTTTTGGCCGGGCTGCCGTACCCTCGGGAGCTTCTACGGGAGCTTTTGAGGCAGTGGAATTAAGAGACGAAGATGAAGGCAGATATTTAGGTAAAGGGGTACAAAAAGCCGTAGACAATATAAATACAAAGATACGAGAAGAATTAATAGGCCTGGACGTTACCCGGCAGACTTATATCGATAATCTGATGATAGAGTTGGACGGTACAGATAATAAAGGCAAGCTGGGGGCCAACGCCATACTGGGGGTATCGATGGCTGTAGCTTATGCGGCGGCTGATTTTTCAGGTCTTTCGCTGTATAGATATATAGGCGGAACTTCGGCTAATGTCCTTCCCGTACCCATGATGAATATTTTAAACGGCGGAGAACACGCTGATAATAATGTCGATATACAGGAATTTATGATTATGCCGGTAGGAGCCGAAAGTTTTAAAGAAGCCCTGAGAATGTGTGCTGAAATTTATCATAATCTTAAGAAAGTTTTAAAAGAAAAGGAACTCAGCACCTCTGTCGGAGACGAGGGAGGATTTGCCCCGGATCTTTCTTCAAACAGGGAAGCGCTGGATGTAATAATCGAGGCCGTTGAAAAAGCAGGGTACAATACAGACAGCCAGATAAAAATAGCTATAGATACGGCGGCTACCGAAATTTACGATAAGGAGACTGAAAAATATAATTTAGATGCCGAGGGACGTAAATTAAGTTCTGAGGATATGGTCTCGTTTTATGAAGAACTGGTAGACAATTATCCTATTATATCTATAGAAGATGGCTTAGCAGAAGAAGACTGGAAGGGCTGGGAAGTTTTGAATTTGCGGTTAGGAGATAAGGTTCAGATAGTTGGCGATGACCTTTATGTTACAAATACCCGCCGTCTTTCTAAGGGTATTGAGGCCAACAGCAGTAATTCGATATTGATTAAACTGAACCAGATAGGAACGTTGACAGAAACTCTCTCCGCCATAGAAATGGCTAAATGCGCGGGATTTACTGCTGTAGTATCCCACCGTTCGGGGGAAACTTCCGATACAACTATCTCTGACCTTGCGGTGGCGGTAAGTACCGGCCAGATAAAAACCGGAGCTCCTGCTAGAAGTGAAAGGGTATCCAAATATAATCAGCTTTTGAGGATAGAACAGGAATTGGGCAAATCGGCTCAGTACAGAGGTGAAGAGGTGTTCTATAATATAAATTAATGGATCGCTCGTACCGAAAATTTATTTATATAGTGGTTGCCGGAGTAGCCATTGTAGTACTGTTTTCCGGATCGAATTTTAAAACTATATTTAATCTTAATGAAGATATAAATTTTTATGAGAAAAAATTGAGTATGCTAAAAGAAGAGAATGACCGGCTGGAAAAAGAACTGGAGTGGGTAAAAAACGAAGAAGATTATATAAAATATATAGCCAGAAAAAGGTTAGGTCTTGTTGAGCCGGAAGAGATGAAATTTTATCTGGTAGAAGAAAAACCGGACAGTTAATAGAAAGATATTTAGATATAAAAAATTAATCCTGTAATATATTATTGTAAGTTGTACCTGAATCAGTAAGTATTTTCAGGGTTTCTTCCTTATTTTTGGAAGTTGTAAGTTGCAGCGAGACCCCACAGTCCGAGGAAAGTTCTTCGGGAGTGGGTATGGTGGTTACTTCTTTAAACTTTTCTTTCAGCTTTTTTTCCGCCTTTAAAACCTGATGGGTACTGTCAAAGGTTATCAGAAATTTTTTCATGTTATATTCTCTAAAACCCGGATTAACTTATCTATGTGAGATTTTTTTGAAAAATATCCCGGCGTTATTCGGACAGTTCCCTGGGGAAGGGTACCTATTGTCTTGTGGGCCCCCGGGGCGCAATGAAGTCCTACTCTTACGCATATATTTTTTGAGCTTAATTTACGGGAAACTTTAGAGGGCATGATATCCTTTATGGTAACAGAGACCGCAGCAGTCCGGTTTTTATTTTCTTTGGGTCCGTGTACTGTGACATTACTTAAATTTTTAAGTGAGTCTAACAGGTAACCGGTAATTTTCTTTTTTTTATGGAGCAGGTTTGAGAAACCTTTTTTGTCGAAATATTTTAATGCGGCGTTTAAACCGACGATAGGACAAATATTTAAAGTGCCGCTTTCCATTTTATCGGGCCAGAAATCGGGCTGTATCTCTTTCTCTGATTTTGAGCCTGTCCCCCCCTGACATAACGGTGGAAACTCCAGTCCTTTTTTTACATAAAGAGCCCCCACGCCTGTAGGCCCCATAAGACTTTTATGTCCCGAAAAAGCCATAATATCAATGTGGTCCCCGGCCACATCAATGGGCAAGGAGCCCGCAGTCTGGGCGGCATCTACCATAAAAGGTATTTTCTTTGCCCGGCATATTTTACCGATGGGCTTTATATTTTGTACGGCTCCTGTAACATTGGATGCGTGATTTATTACAACCAGTTTCACATTATTGGGATCTAATTTTTTCTTAAAATCATCTAAATTTAAGTAGCCCCGGGAATCACATTTAACTTTTTTAATTTTTATGTTTTTAGTTTTTTTTAAGAAGTTTAACGGTCTCATTACTGCGTTGTGTTCTACAGAAGAAGTGAGAACCTCATCATCTTTATTTAAAAATCCTTTTAAAGCGGTATTGATCCCGTAGGTAGCATTTAAGGTAAAGACCACCCGGGAGGAATGGGGTATGTTAAAAAATCGGGCCAGGGCCTCCCGGCAATTAAAAAGTATCTTTGAAGTTTTTACCGCTGCCGGGTAAGCGCTTCTTCCCGAAGATACCCCGTACTCATCCAGGTAAGTTTTAATATCCCGTGAAACCACGGGGGGCTTGGGATAACTTGTAGCGGCGTTATCCAGGTATATCATTATGTTTTTTCCTGTTTAGCATCATAAAAACTATTCCGGTTAAAAATATAGTAATTCCCAGTAATTTAAATAAAATCGGGTAACTGGTTTTTTCTGCAACTGCGCCTAAAAATAAAGGTCCAAAAAGATAGCCGCAGTCAAATGAAATACTGTAAAGAGCTACTACCGATTCGCTGGGGCTATTTTTTAATACTTTCAGTAAGTATGGTAACAAATTTGAATCGGTAATTCCATACCCTATGCCGTAAACGACAGCTCCGGCTATTAAAAAGTTAAAAGTTACCTTTGAGAGCATAAACAGTCCGGCACATAAGAAAAGGACCCCTGTAAAAATAATCTTTTTTCTGGAGAAGCGGTCAAAATATTTACCCAGAGTTAACCTGAGTATTATCGTAGAACCGGCAAAAAATGTAAAATACAGTGAAAATTTTTCTAAGTGGTGCAGTTCGGCGGCTATCGGTAAGAAAGTAAGTATTCCGGCGTCCCCGGTAATTATTATAAGTGTGAGAATAAGAGCAATTAAAGCTTTTTTATTTTTCAAAAGGGCCGTTAAACTATTTTTGTCCGGACTGCGCTTGACATATTTTTTTTCTTTCTCACGGATATTCAAAGCAAGCAAAAGAGAGGCAGTTAAGCAGGATACGGAAATAACTATAAGGTGAAAGAAGCTGAAATTATCTACAACATAAGTACCTATTAACGGAGAAAAGAGCAGTGGCAGGATAAATATTATGGTGTAAATTCCGTAGAGCTGACCTCTTTTGCCGGCAGGTATAAGATGTGTGACCAGGGAGAGAGAAGAGAAAAAGAAAAGTATGAGACCGCTCCCCTGAACGGTCCGGGCTAAAAGCAGAGTCCAGAAATTATCAGATATTGCAAACCCGGCACTGCCTGCAAGAGCCATTATAATTCCTGTAATTATAAAGACTTTGGAGCCGTAACTGCGAATATATTCACTGATAGTTTTTCTGAAAACTAATGTAAGTACCGGGGCGCTGCCCATTATAATACCGGTAAGGGTTGCCGATCCTACAATATTTAATATGCGCGGAGGCAGCACAGGGACCAAAATATCCCATGAAATTTTAGAAAGTATTCCGCTGAGTATCAGTAAAATAAAATTTATTTTTTTTGAACTAATTGGTCACTGATATTTTTTTAAAAGTCCGGTTCTTTCGTTGAACTCTTTTATTTTTGCGTCCCATTCTTTAAAAGATTGAAACTGTTTTGTCCAGTAATCATCTTCGTACCACTGGGCATTTAATTCTTCAACTTCTTTACCCTGCTGTTCAACCCAGGTGAAGTATTTCAGATTGTGCATTCTTTTTTTATCGTAATAAGAAGTTTCCAGCATATGCTCAATACTGGCATTGTCTATATGTTTTCCGTAATCAGTAGAAGCATCTTTCTCAGTATATTTACCGTCTTTTTCCCTGTATTCTTTCATCCTGGAATCGTACATTTCCATAGAATCGGTAGCTACCGTAAAAAGCATATCATTATCGTTGTATTCATAGTATTTTGCCGTCTTTATACAGCTTTGAATATTGGCAATTGAAGAGATACCCAGCAAAGATAATTTTTCAACTGTCTCATCGGGTACGCCAATTGATTTTAGGTATTTTTGACCTTCGGGTTCGTTAAAGAGACGCATTAAATCGATAGTAGCGTTATCATCTATATCAACAACCATATCAGTGTGTTTTAGATTATGTATCCAGGGAACGTGTTTGTCTCCTATACCCTCAATTCTGTGTCCCCCGTATCCGTTGTAAAGTAATGTAGGACACTGAAGCGCTTCTCCTGCGGCAACTTTAATTTTAGGGAATTTTTCCTTTAAATATTCTCCTGAACCGAGAGTACCTGCGGAACCCTGAGTGAGGCAGACCGCTGAAAAACGCTGGTCTTTTTCTTTTTCGTTGTAAAATACTTCTTCCATTGCATTTCCGGTTACCGCATAGTGCCATATAGCGTTACCTATTTCGTCAAACTGGTTGAGTATGACAATCTCATCACCTCTTTCGGCTTTGAGTTCATGGCATTTATCATATATTTCTTTAACATTACTTTCGCACCCGGGAGTGGCAAAAATTTCTGCTCCCACTTCCTCTAACCATTCAAATCTCTCCTGGGACATTTCTTCTGGTAAAATCGCAATAGAGGGACAGGCCAGTAAAGACGCATCGTAAGCTCCGCCCCGGCAGTAGTTGCCCGTGGACGGCCATACTGCTTTTTGAGTTGTGGGGTCGAATTCACCGGAAATCAGTCTGGAAACCAAGGGGCCAAAAGTGGCTCCTACTTTATGAGCACCGGTGGGAAAATATTTACCTATCAAGACAATTATCCTGGCATCTACACCGGAAAGTTCTTTGGGGATTTCCATATAATTTATTCCTCCGAAACCACCGCCGTGTTTAACGGGTTCGTTTTTCCAGGTTATTCTAAACAGGTTTCTCGGGTTTATATCCCAAAGACCTATATCTTGTAATTCTTCTTTTATTCCTGCGGGAATTTTCTCCGGATTTCTCATCTGCTCGTAAGTGGGAATTATGATATCCCTTTCCTGAGCCCGTTTAACTGTGTTTTCCAAAACTTGTTCTTTACTGGTCATTAAATTAACTCCTTTTTTCTGTTGTATATGTGTATTTCTTATAACTTATTAAAACCATACAATTTGAAAATATTGTATTATATTATAAAATTAAATCAAGTTTATGAACAAAACAGATCAAAAATTTTCAATAGGTATCGATGAAGCGGGAATGGGCCCGGTTTTTGGTCCTCTGGTGGTAAGCGGAGTTTTAATTAAAACTGAAGATGAACCCGCCCTCAAAAAATTGGGGGTTAAAGATTCTAAAAAGTTCGGCAGTGGCACAAGAGCACACCAAAAGAGAGAGAATGTCTGGAACCAGGTTCATGGGAATAAACAGATTATAAAACATCATCATGTAAAAATTCCGGCCCGGGAAATTGACAGAAATAATATGTATGATCTGCATGTAGGGGCGGTAGTTGAAATTCTGGATGAACTCAACTGGAAAGAAGTTGAAAATGTATATATAGAACAGCTGGGAGCAATGAAAAGAGAAAATTTTTTAAAAAAACTGGGGTTCTGGCATCACGGATTTGTGTATGAACCCAAGGCGGATATAAAATTCCCTCCGGTATCTTTAGCCTCGATAAAGGCAAAATTAGAGAGAGATTACAGGGTAAAAGAGTTATGCGAAAAGGCGGGATATGAATATGTATCGGGTTACGCCAATAAAGTTACTGAAAAATTCTTGAGAACTTACTATAAAAAAAATTATTCCCTACCCGAGGGTACAAGGATCTCCAGAAACTGGGCTCCCATTGAGGAGATGAGATTGTGAAGTATACTCCCTTAGCTAAAAATCTTCTCCGGGATAGATACCTGAGAAACGGGGAGACACCGGAGGATATGTTCAAAAGAGTTGCCGGTTTTATCTCCGATGTGGAGACTAACGACCGGGCCCGGTGGAATAAAGAATTTTTTGAGGTTATGAATAATCTTGATTTTCTGCCCAATTCCCCCTGCCTTATGAATGCGGGCACGGGAATGCCCCAGCTGGCCGCCTGCTTTGTTTATCCCATTGAAGATGATATGGAATCCATTTTTGAGACTTTAAAGAAAGCGGCTATTACCCATCAATCAGGCGGAGGAACCGGATTTTCGTTTTCTAATATACGTCCCCAAGGGTACCCGGTTAGAAAAAGCGGGGGTATAGCTACCGGACCGGTCTCATTTATGGAGGTATACGATAAAGCAACCCACGCCGTCAGGCAGGGCGGAAAACGCCGGGGAGCGAATATGGGAATACTGAGAGTGGACCATCCGGACGTGGACACTTTTATAACAGCAAAAAAACAGGAACATAAGTTAAATAATTTTAACATTTCAGTAGCTGTAACCGATGAATTTATGGACTCTTTAAACAGGGATGAGGACTACAATTTGTATTTTCCCGTTCACGGTAAAAAAAGAGGCGAAAAAAGAGCAAAATATGTCTTTGAGCGCATAGCAAAAGGGGCCTGGGAAAATGGTGAACCCGGAGTAATATTTATAGATAAAATAAATAATAGCAATCCCCTGAAGAAATTAGGTGATATCCAGGCCACCAACCCCTGCGGAGAGATGCCCTTGCTCCCCCATGAAGCATGTGTCTTAGGATCGGTGAATCTGGCTAATCATGTTAAAAACAACGATATTGACTGGGGAAAACTGGAGCATACGGTAAAAGTAGGGGTGCGGTTTTTAGATAATTCCATAGATGTGTCTGATTTTCCTTTTCCGGAAATAGAAAAGATGGTATCCGGCAACCGTAAGATAGGGCTGGGAGTTATGGGGTTTGCCTCTATGCTTTTGAAATTGGAAATCCCCTATAATACGGCCAGAGCTGTATGGCTGGCCCGCAGGATAATGAAATTCATAAGGGATAAATCCCATGAAGCTTCCCGGAATCTTGCTGCAGAAAAAGGAGTTTTCCCTAATTTTTATGAATCTTCCCTGTCCCGGGATAGGAGGAATGCTTTAACCACTACTATAGCGCCGACCGGATCTATTTCTATTATAGCCGGTACTTCCAGCGGCATAGAACCTTTGTATTCTATGGTTGCCGAAAGAAGAATGGACGACGGGCAAATATTTGATATGATTGAGCCCAGTTTTAAACAGAAATTAGAGCAGCTTGAATTAAACGAGAGGGATATAGTTGAAAAGATAAAGGAAAAAGGCGGTTTTCAGGATTTAGATGAGATACCTGAAATAATAAAAAAAGTTTTTGTAACCGCTATGGATATAGATCCCCGGATACATGTTTTAATGCAGGCCGCATTTCAAAGATTTGTGGATAACGCTATTTCCAAAACGGTTAATTTACCGGAAAAGTTTACTGTAAAAGGGGTTGAAAATATCATAAAAAAAGCATACCGGACGGGTTGTAAGGGAATAACGGTCTACAGACAGCACAGCCGCCAGCAGCAGGTATTGAATATAACTTGTGATTGCGAGGGTGGAGGCGATGAGGGCAGTGGAATTGACAATTAAAAAATATAAAATAAAATATAACCTAACAAGGAGGTATATTTATGAATAAAAAGAAAGAAGATAAAAAAGTAGATAAAGAAAAGAAAAAAGATTTTCAAGATCAGACAAAAGAGTTTTTAAAAGACATTAAATCCCGTGCGGGAAAACTAGCCAAAACTATTGAAAAAGAAGCAGCTTATGGATCAAAAGCCAGTATGGTGAAAGTTGAACAGCTTTCCCTTGAAAAAGATCGAAAAAATGCTGTGTGTGAACTGGGAGAGAAAGCCTATTCCCTCTTAAAAAAAGAAGAAATAGAAGCTCCTCAGCTGGAAGAACTTGCTGAAAAAATTGAAAAAATTGATTATAAAATAAGAGGCAAAAAAGCCCAGCTTACCAAGTTAAAAAAGAAAAAGAAAAAATAGTTAGCCCGGGTATTGATAAGAAAGAACTGTTTTGATATATTAAATTGAGTAAGGGGGTGTAGCTCAGCAGGGAGAGCGCTTGCATGGCATGCAAGAGGTCAGGGGTTCAAATCCCCTCACCTCCACCAATTACTGTAATTTTGATCTCTATCCAAAAATATAGCCCCCAAATCCGTCAGACATAATTAAGAAAAATTTTTATTTACCTGCCTAAAGCATTGAGACAATAACTGTAAATAAGACGTTTAATAAAACCCCAATAGTATATTTTATTTGCAAAATATATACAATATTTTTATAATTTAGTTTAAGTAAATTACGAAAAACGGGAGGCAATATGAAAAAATATATTTTTTGGGTACTGGTTTTTTTCTTCTCCGGCGGTGTCGGCGTTTCTCAAACTTTAAAGGCAGAAGACCAATCATCTCCTGAAGAACTTCTCTTTAAAGATATCCCCCAGGTAGTGACCGCCGCTAAAAAAGAGCAGACTGTTGATGATGCACCTGCCTCAGTAACTGTAATCAGCGCGAAAGATTTAAAGAACCGGGGCATAACTTCTATTTCGCAAGCTCTTAAAACTGTGGTTGGAACTTATGTCTCTGTTTCCGAAAGACATCTGAAAAGAATTCACGTAAGAGGCGTGGGTAATGCTGAATCCACTTATAACGACAAAGTACTTTTGCTTATTGACGGCGTCCCCCATAAAGATTTATTTTACGGTCATGCTTTTATAGATGAGTTTCTACCCATAAAAAATATTAAAAGAATTGAGGTTATCCGGGGACCGGGATCCGCTCTGTACGGTACAAACGCGTTTGCCGGGGTTATAAATATAATAACAAAAGAAGCATCGGATATAGAGGGAACTGAAGTTTACGGCGGCCTGGGTAACAACGAAACCACATCCGCGGGTGTATTGAGTTCTCAGAAAGTAGGCTCGGGGGATATCTCAATTTTCAGCCGGATGTATGAAACTCAGGGTGACGGGCCTTTATATTCCCAGGATGCTGAAAGAAACAGTCTGCAGTCTGATCCTGTCAAGTCGTATAATTTCTGGCTAAATTACTCGCTGGAGAATTTCACATTAAATGCTAAATATATCGAATACAGTCATAAGTTTCATTCGGACTGGGATCTGCCCTCGTATATCTGGGAGAGAAACTGGTTTAATTACAAAAACACTTTTGTGGATATGGAATATGAGAAAGATATAGCTGATCCCGTCGAGTTAACCGGTAAAGCCTGGTGGCACGACTATGACAATACCAGTTTCTGGCAGGTGGCTAATGACAGCGGAACAGTTGATGCTGATGTTTATCCGGTTAAAAAATCCTATACCCTGGGGGGGAGCGTGGAGCTGGATGCCGATTTACCCCTGGATAACAATGTAATAGCGGGTACGGAAATGAATTATGAAGAGATAGAACAAGTTGAGGATATAGAAATTAACCGTTTTACCGGAGAAGAAACTGATGATTATACTGATTTCTGGATGCCCTCTAAAATACACCGGAACTACTCTTTTTACCTGCAGAATATCTGGAATACCTACGATTCGGTGGCGATAACTTTGGGGGTAAGGGATGATGTACACGAAGTGTACGGGAGTTTTTTTAGTCCCCGGGGCAGCGTGGTTATTCAGCCGGCGGATAAGTTAAATTTTAAATTGATGTACGGGGAGGCTTTCCGGGCCCCCAGTTTCAGGGAAATGTATACTGAGACAGAGGATTTTACCGAGGCAAACAAGGACCTGGACCGGGAAGAGATAAAAACTTCCGAAGTTGAAGTAGACTATTCCTTTACTGAAAATCTTACGGTTAAGGGAAACTACTATCAGAACCGGATTAAAAATCTAATTATTCAGGAGGATGACAAATGGATTAATTCTTCCGATAAGTCCATTATTAACGGGGTGGAGGGAAGAGTTAATTACTCTCTGAATAAACTTGATTTGCAGGCAAATTACTCCTACATTGACGCCCGGTATGAAGAAGACGATGAGAAATTTGACTATATACCTTCCAATATGGCCAATGCTATAATAGAATACAGATTTGATTCCGGAGTAAATTTAAATACTACGGTAAACTGGGTAGATGATCGTCCCCGAGGAGATGAGATAATTAATGAGTACTATAGAGCGGGCTCCAGTGTAGATCAGTATACTACTGTAGATTTTTCTTTGAATTATAAGCTCAAAAAATTAGATATTACCGCTTCTGTTAAAAATCTGCTTGATGAAAAATATTTTGATCCCCATGAAGATACTTCCAAAATGGATATTGAAAGAGCGGGTCGGACCTATATGGTAGAGACTTCCGTAGCTTTTTAAATTCTATGATAAGAAAAAAAATTACCGCTCTTGTTATCTTACTTCTCTGGGGATGCAGTTTGGCTTCAGGGGCTGAAAAGGTAACGATTTCAATCTTATATTCTTCTCCCCGGAAAGCGTTCAGGGAGTCTGCCCGGGGTTTTAAAGACTATTTTAATAACAGGGATTTATCCCTTCAAATAAAGTCCCATATTTTAAAAGAAAATAATTCTGATAACATCCTGGGGAAAGTGAGAAAGGAAAAACCGGATTTAATATTTGCCGTAGGTACTAAAGCTCTTAAACTTGCCGGTGAAAATACTTCTGATATACCGGTGGTGTTTTCCATGGTCCTCAATCCGAAAAATCTAAACAGAGAAAGAGCTTCCGGAGTTTCCATGAATATTACCGCCCTTGATAAAATACAAAAATTAAGAGAGTTTTTTCCGGAGTTTAAAAAAATTGGAGTAATTTATTCCGCAGACACTAAAAAAGAATTTAAAAAGCTGGAAAAAGAAAGTCAATATTCTGATTTTCAGATTATAGGAAAAGAAATTTCAGAGGGAAAAGACTTTCCGGAAGCCTTAAGTAAAATAAATCGTCAGATAGATTGTTTTATGATGATACCCTCACCTGAAATTTATTTTAATCACTCTATTCAGTATTTACTTGAAGAGAGTCTGAAGGAAAAATTTCCCGTGATTGGACTGTCTTCGTATTATACAAAAGCGGGAGCCTTTATCTCTTTTGACAGTGATTATAGGGAGCTGGGAAAACAGGCCGGAGAGATAGCCCATAAAATAATAGATGGTAAAAGCCCCCGGGAAATTAAGATAAAAAATCCCGAAAAAATAAATTACTCTTTAAATGTAATAGTTGCCGATAATTTGGGTATAGATGTTCCCGGCGGAGTTAAAGAGAATGCTACCGAGGTATTTAAATAAATGAGACTTACAATTACAAAAAAAGTAAATTTACTCACTATATGTATAATTATTGTATTTACTATAGCTCTTGCCGTGTATTTTGTCAGCCATGAGAATATTATTTTACGAACGGAATTAAACGACCGGATAGAGTCCCAGCTGGATAATTTAAAGCGGAATGTGGAATATCCGGTGATGATAAGAAATACCGATGCTCTGGCAAAACAGGTTGACAGCTTACTTAAACAGAAAGATATAATATACTGTAAAGTAGAAGATAAAGCCGGCAAGATTATGTATGAAAACGGAGTGGAAAATTTTAAAGCAGAAAAATCCACGTTGACATTTGCCACTACTATTACTGCGGATTACTCACAGGATGAATCTTCGGAGGATATATTTTTTAGCGAGAGTTCCACGGAAGAAGAAGTAATCGGCCGAATATTTTTGGGGGTATCCACCCGGAATCTCAATGAAAAATTATCGGAAGTACAGAAGACCATTTTTCTGGTAACCGGATTTATAATTGTTCTTGCCTTAATAGTAAATACTTTCTTTTTAAAATATATTTTGGCCGATCCGATAGATAAACTTGTTGAAGGAACTAAAATTATCTCCAGCGGTAATCTGAATCATAAAGTGAAGATAAAAAATAATGATGAGATAGGTTACCTGGCCGATTCTTTTAACGATATGGCTACAAATATTAAAAAGGCCCAGAACGGTCTGGAAAAAAAGGTAAAGGAAAGAACTGAAGATCTGGAAAAGGCCAAGAATTTTTCCGAAGAAATATTTAAAGCGTCTGCTAACGGTATGATACTCATCGACAGGGAAAAGAATGTAGTAAGAATTAACGACGCCGGACTTTCGATTTTGGGATATGAAAGAGAAGATGTACTGGATAAAACCTGTCTGGATCTTTTTTGCGAAGGGAAAGAGGGAGAATGTCCCATACTGGACAGGGATGAAACATTGGATATGGTGGAGAAAGAGTTTACCCATAAAAAGGGTAAGAAGATACCTGTTCTGGTAAACAGTTCTAAAATTAAAAGAGCCGGTGAAACTTTTATTATTGAGAGTTTTGAAGATATTACCGAGTTTAAGAAAAAGGCTGAAGAATTAAAGGCGGTAAATAAAGAACTGGACTCTTTTACGTATACAATTTCTCATGATCTCAAAGAACCCTTAAGAGGAATTCAAACTTTCAGCGAATTTCTTATGGAGGACTATCGCGACCAGCTGGACAATGAAGGAAAAGATTATTTGAAACGCATAGCGGCGTCGGTTACCAGAATGAAAAATTTAATTCAGGATGTACTTGCCCTGTCCAGAATTTCCAGAATAAAAAATCCTTATGAATCGGTTGATCCCCACAAACTTATTAAGGAAGTAAGAAAGCGGGTAAGAACCCTTATTAATGAAAAAAATGCCACTGTAAATGTCGATGATGAGCTGCCTTTTGTATATTGTGACAAAGTTAAAATTAAGGAAGTATTCTACAATCTTATTACCAATGCCTTGAAATACAACGATAAGGATAAACCGGTAGTTGAAGTGGACAGCACTCAGGATGATGAGAAGACCACTTTTATTATAAAAGATAACGGCATAGGTATAGAGGAAAAGGATTTTGAAGAGATTTTCCAGATTTTTAACCGGTTACATGCCCGAAATGATTTTGGAGGAGGCACCGGCGCAGGCCTTACCGTGGTTAAAAAGATTATTGATGAACACGGCGGTGATATCTGGGTGGAATCTGAAAAAGGAGAGGGGACTACTTTTTATTTTACTATACCAAAACTTGACAATAAAAATGAAAATTCATAGACTTTTATTAGGTAAATAAAATGTTAAATTCAATGGATCCAGTAACTATATTATTAGCCGAAGATAACGATAACGATATTGTTATCATAAAGAGGGCTTTTAAAAAACTCAAGCTTCTCAATTCACTTCAGGTGGTAAACAACGGGATACAGCTCCTGGACTATCTTTCTAAAGTAGGTGAGGATGAAGACCATCCCCAGCCGGGACTTATTTTGCTGGATATTAATATGCCCAAGATGGGCGGTTTTGAAACTCTTGAAAAGGTAAAAAACCATCCTGAATATAAAAAGATCCCCGTAATTATGCTCACCTCTTCCGATCGCGAGGAAGACATAGTTAAAAGTTATGAACACGGTGCCTGCTCTTATATTACCAAGCCGGTGGGATATAAGGAATTTGTTCAAAAAATAGAACAATTTAATCTTTACTGGTCACTGGTTTCTAAGACTCCCAGCACCGAGTAAATTCCTACCATGGACCAATCATTGTCAGCAAGTAAAATTCTTGTTATTGATGATAATGAAAATGATTACCTTATAGCGAAAAGAATACTTAAAAAAGAGGGTTACAGGGTACTCTATGAACCTTCGGGAAAAAAAGGTTTTGAAACAGTTAAAGAAAAGTTGCCCGATTGTGTTTTAATCGATCGCAACATGCCCGGTATAGACGGTACGGAGGTCTGTAAAAAATTGACTGCCGATCCGGAAGTGAATCATATCCCAAAAATTCTGTGGACCGGAGCGAATGCCAAACAGGATGTAATAGACGGCATTAATGCCGGGGCCGATGATTTTGTGACTAAATCGGCTGACCGGCGCCTGCTGCTGGTCAGGATAAAGGCCATGCTCAGGATAAAAAAGTTACAGGATAAAAAGATTGAAAATTTAAAGGAGTTAAAAAAACTCAATCAGTTTAAAGATGGTTTGATTTCTATGTTAAATCACGACCTTAGATCCCCTATCACCACGATAAAGGGGTACAATTATGCTCTCTTAAACGGGCAGCTTGGGGATATAACAGATAAACAACGAGAGATATTCGAGATACAGAAAAATTCTCTGGAGAGAATGATAAACTTAATTAATGATGTTCTCAACATAAAACAGATTGAAGCGGGAAGATTTATTATCGAAAAAGAAACCGCTGATATAATGGATTTAATAGCCCCCTTAAAACAGGAACTTTCTTCCAGGTTTGACAAGAAAAATATAAATTTTAGTATTGAAAAAGATATAGAAAATACCCGTATGGAAATCGATCCGGGCAAAGTTTCTCAGGTTTTCCAAAACTTACTCCAGAATGCTTTAAAATTTACTCCGGAGGGCGGAAAAATAAAATTTATTATCAAAGAAGTTGATGAGGATAATATTGAATTTAGAGTAACGGATACGGGTAAAGGAATACCTGAAGATTCGCTGGAGGGAATATTTGAAGCTTTTTATACAAAAGACGATGAAGAAAGGGACAAGTCAAGTAAGGGAGTGGGGCTGGGGTTATCTATATGTAAAAAAATAATAAATTCTCACGGCGGAACAATCAAAGCCCAATCCGAGGGTCTGGGAAAAGGTTCCACGTTTATAGTTCAGCTTCCCCGTTAAAACAGCATTTCACAGAAGAATTAACAAAATATATTATGGAGGATTTGAGAAGAAAAAATGAGTAATAAAATAATTAATGAAAAGATAGAGTTAAGGAGCCGGAAGGATATCGATATTAAAGACATAACTTCTCAAATAGAAGAATTTGTCAAAAAAAATAAAATTGAAACAGGGCAGGTTACCGTTTTTACCCAGGGCTCCACGGGAGCTGTAACCGTAATAGAATTCGAACCCAATCTGGTGCAAGATTTTAAAAACCGTATGGAACAAATTGCTCCTTCCGATATGACTTACGAACATAAAAAAACCTGGAATGATGATAACGGGCATTCTCATATTAGAGCTTCCGTAATAGGCTGCTCGGAAACTGTTCCCGTAGTTAACGGACAGTTGATGCTGGGAACGTGGCAGCAGGTTGTCATTGTGGATTTTGACACTAAAGCGCGGAAAAGAATAGCTTTTTTATCGGCCGTTAAATAGTTACGTGTCTACAAGAGTAATAGCCGGAAAATTTAAGAACAGAAATTTAAAAACTCCTAACGGAAATAAGATTAGGCCTATATCCGGTACGATTAAAGAAGCACTTTTTTCTATTTTGGGAGATAAGGTATCGGGGGCCAGCTTTGCCGATATATTTGCCGGGACGGGTAGTGTGGGACTGGAAGCGCTGTCCCGGGGAGCTGAAGAAGTGCTTTTCATAGAAAAAGACTACAGTGTTTCAAAAATACTCAAAGATAACATAAAACAGCTGCAGGTCAGGGAGTCCTGTAAAGTAATAGTAACTGATTTTTTTAACTACCGGCCCGGAAATTTTAATCCCGATATTGTCTTTGCTTCTCCGCCGTATAAGGCTAATATTTCCGGTAAAATACTGGAATATTGTGCAAAGAAAAAAATTTCCGAAAATAATATAGTGATTATCCAGCATCACAAAAAAGAGCAAATTACTTCTGAATACCATAAATTAATTTACAGTAAAAAATACGGTATAACCAGTCTGGACTTTTTTAGACTTAAGGAAAGTACTTGAAAATAAAAAGAGTTAATGGTATATTTTCAACAATTATGAAGCTGAATAAAAAAATAGGTTTTGCCGTCTTTATTATAGGAGCTTTTTTTATAAACGGGTGTGGCAAAGGAAAGCCGTACTCGGGCAGGCTGAAAGAAGATACTACCTGGTCCGGTAAAATATTGCTTACCGGTGATCTTTACGTGGAGCCGGGAGTAAAACTCACTATCTTAAAAGATACCTTAATAAGATATTCTGATGAAAAAATAGAGTATGAAATTCAGAGGGTCCGAAATTTTTCCGGGGCAACTGTCGATTTATTCGATGAAAATAAAATAGAGCTTATTATTGCCGGTGATGTAAATATACAGGGTACCGTAAAAGAACCGGTAAAGTTAAAAGCATCTGAAGATGATAAGAAAAGAGCCGGGGGAATAAGTTTTTTAGGTAAAAAGAGTACCTCTTCGGTGGAGAATTTAATTGTCCGGGGAGGGCATGTAGGCATAAGGTTATACGATTACCGTTCACCTAAAATGAGTTCTGTTACAGTAACCGGAACTGAAGCCGGGGGAATTGGATGCTGGGACAGGGCTTCTCCAAAAATAGATATGGCTAAAATTAATAAAAATAAATATGGACTGGGAGCTTCGGATTTTGCTTCACCTGTTATAACCGGTAGTACTATAGAAAACAATCAGGCTTCCGGGGTCTTTTTTGAAGGTGAAAGTTCCGGAGAGTTGAGGGGTTCTTCGGTCCACGGCAATAATGTCGGAATAGCTTGTGGGAATAAAGCTTCTCCCCATATAGAATCCAACCAAATTACAGCTAACGGTTCCGGAGTGGGTTGCTGGGAAGATTCGGCCCCCCGGATAGAAGATAATATTTTGACGGATAATTTAGTCGGCTTATTGAGTCTGGATAATAGTTTGCCCCAGGTAAGTAAAAATAGTTTTAAAAATAATGGCGGTGGAATCACAGTGGCTGATTCTTCCGGTGGCAAAATAACTGATAACGAATTTGTTGAAAATGGTCCGGGTATTATTGTGAAAAACTTCGGGTTTCCCCGTATTTCTGAAAATAAATTTAAGAGAAACCGGTACGGTATAAAAGTTGAAAATCAGGGTAAACCGGTTGTTAATAATAACTTTTTTCTGGAAAATGAAGTGGGTTTTTTATTTACCGACTATTCAGAACCCGAGTATTATGGGAATGAGTATGAAGAGAATCGTACAGATAGAATAGATAGCAGATTATAGATATAAAATGATATCTGAAATTTCCCTAATATATAACCAAAATAAGAAAGAGGCCCTTGAAGTTGTAGATGTACTACAAAACTTATTTAAAAAGAAGGGCATTAAGCTCAATGAAGTAATTACCCGGGATACTGAACTGGCTGTATGTGTAGGCGGAGACGGGACGGTCCTCAAAGCTGCCCGGAAAGTTGTCGGCTATAAGATTCCCGTAGCCTGCATAAATGTGGGAACGCTGGGGTTTTTAGGGCTGGATATAGATGATAAAAATTTAGAGAAATTTGTTGAAGCTTTAATAAAAGAAAATTTTCAGATTGAGAAGAGAGTAACCCTTGAAGCCAGGGTGGGCAACGAAACTTTTAAGGCCCTTAATGATATGGTAATAAAAAACGGGGATACGGCGAGAGTTATAGAGTTATCCGTATTTATTAATTCTCAGAACTTATATAATATTAACGGGGATGGTGTAATTGTCTCCACTCCCACGGGATCAACGGCATATTCATTTGCGGCGTCCGGGCCTGTAGTTTCTCCGGAATTGGAGCTAATAATTATAAATCCCTTAAATCCCCATGCTATAAATTCGCGGCCTTTTATAACCGGCAACAGCAAAGTTGATATAGTCTGCCCCCGAAAAGAGCAGGAATGTATTTTAACTGCGGACGGACAGCAGACTAAAAAATTAAATCCCAAAGATAAAGTAAAAATTAGAATAAGTGACGATAAACTTAAGCTGGTAAAGAATAGTAGAAATTTTATAAATATTCTTACAGAAAAATTAAACTGGAAATTATAAATTTTAATAAAAGATGCTTAGAGATATTAAAATCAAAGATTTTGCGCTTTTAAAGAAAGCTTCTTTAAATTTAAAAGATGGATTAAATGTCATTACCGGTCAGACAGGAGCGGGAAAATCCATACTTGTGGGGGCATTGAGTATGGTTTTAGGAGAAAGAGTGGGTAGGGAAATAGTACGTGACGGAGCAAAGTTTTGTGAAGTTGAAGCGGAATACGGTGAAAAACTGAATTCTGAAATTAAAAGTTTTTTAAAAGACCGGGAGCTGGGAACCGATGTTCTTATACTTCGACGTAAGTTCTATGCCCGGGGGAGAAGCCGGTGTTACATAAACGACCATCATGTTACCGTAAGGTGTTTAAAGGAACTGGGTAATCTTTTAGTTGATATTCATTCTCAAAATGAACATCAAACTCTCTTAAAACATAAAAAACAGAGGGAGATCCTGGACCGTTTTTCCGGAGCCCGGAAACTGGTGGGAAAACTGGGAAAAATTTGGGAGAAATATATTAATTTGCAGGAAGAGATAAAAAACCGGAAAGCAGAAGTTAGCAGAATAAATTCTGAGATTGACCGGTTAAGACATGAGGCCGAAGAAATTGATTTTGTTAAATTAAAAAAAGGGATGGAAGAAGAGCTGGAAAAAGAATATAGAATTCTAAGTAATGCGGAATTTATTCAGCAAACCGCGAAAGAACTCTCTGCGGTCCTCTATGAAAATGACGAGGCAATTATAGAAAAACTCTCCCATATTTTAAGCAGGGCCGAGGAGATAAGTAGTATTGATGAAAATTTTTCAGGGCTATCAGAAATGCTCGAAGATACGGTGTATAAAGTTGAGACTGTTTATGAAGAACTGCGGTCATATCTGGCGACAAATGATTTTAATCCCCACCGGTTAAAAGAGATAGCGGATAAAAGAGATAAAATAATAGACTTAAAAAGAAAGTATGGGCCCGAAATTGAGGATATTATTGATTACAGGGAAATGATTGATAATAAATTGAAAAATTTTAATAATTCCGAAAAAGATATTAAAAAGATGAATGAAAAACTTAACAGTTATCTGGATGAACTTAAAAATATTGCCGATAGAGTTACTGAAAAAAGGAAAGAGGGAGCTGAAAAATTATCTGGTGACATTGAAAAAAAACTTAAGAAGCTGGGTATGGAAAGCGCTGAATTTAATGTAAAATTAAAATCAAAAGAAGTAGGACCGACGGGTAAGGAGACAGTGAGGTTCTTTATTAAGCCTAACCCCGGGGAACCCGACATGAAATTATCTAAAGTAGCCAGCGGGGGGGAAGTATCCAGGATAATGCTGGCCATTAAATCTTCTCTTGCTCATTCGGATAATATTCCTATACTTATATTTGATGAAATAGATACGGGAATCGGAGCTACCGTGGGAAAAGCCGTCGGTGAAGAAATAAAAACTTTGTCTGAATACCATCAAGTTATTACAATATCCCATTTGCCTCAAATTGCAGAAAAAGCGGATAATCATATTAAGGTTATAAAAAAATCTTCCGGGGATAGAACCCGGACAGAGATAAAGTTGCTGGACGGAGAAAGTAGAGAAAAGGAGATAAAAAGATTGTACGGCGGGAAAGTAAAAACCGCTTAGAAAAATCTTTAAAATATGAAAGTAAAAAAAGCAACGATAAATGATGTAAACAAGATACAGAATCTTATAAACTCTTTTGCCAGTGAAGGTAAAATGTTACCCAGGTCGTTAAATGAAATATATGAAAATATAAGAGATTTCTGGGTAATTAAGGTCAAAGAAGAGGTGATTGCCTGTTGTGCCCTGCATATAGTCTGGGACGATTTGGCAGAGATAAAATCTCTGGCGGTCAGTACGGATTATCAAGGGGAATCTCTGGGGACAAAAATAGTAAAATCCGGAATTGAAGAGGCGTTGGATTTAAAAATAGGGAGAATATTTGCTTTAACCTACGTACCGGAATTTTTTGAAGAACTGGGGTTTGTCAGGGGGAATAAAGAAGAGATGCCCCATAAGATCTGGTCAGAATGTATAAATTGTCCTCATTTTCCCGACTGTGATGAAGTTTTAGTGAAAAAAAATCTATGAAATATTTAAATATAATTGTTGCATTATTTATTATGGCTGTCGGTATGGGGTATCTTGCCCGGCCGGATATAATTACTAAATTTAATGAGTGGATGAGAGAAAACCTATTTTCCGACCGTCTTTTACTAAGGCATCGCAGAAAAGTGGGCACATTGTTGCTTTTTATGGGAGCGGTACTGTTTTATATGATTTATAGATAATATGAATAATTTAAAAGAAAAAATTTGTTTTTTAATAGGTAATCCCGTAAAGCATTCCCTTTCTCCGGGTATGCACAGAATTGCATTTAAAAAATACGGAATGGAAAACTGGGATTATAAACTTAAAAAAATAGAAACCGAAAGGGAATTTAAAGACTTTATAAAGAGAATTATAGAAAAAGGATATCCCGGTTTTAATGTAACTATTCCACACAAAATAAAAATAATGGACCATTTGGATACCGTCAGTAAAACCGCCCGGGAAATAGGGGCTGTAAATACGGTAAAAAATGAGGCCGGAAAATTAATTGGGTATAATACGGACCATATGGGTTTCCGGGAGGATTTAAAAGATACTCTTGATTTTAGAACTGAATTAATGGAAAAAGAATCGGCCATGGTATTGGGGGCCGGAGGTGCGGGCAGAGTAGTGGGCTGGGTTTTACTGTCGATTTTTAAAAAAGTATATATATACGATATAGATATTCAAAAAGCAGAAAGTTTAAAACAAGAATATGCAGATATATATCCCCACAAGGAAATAGTGCTGATAGATAAAAATAATGTTGGGAAACCGTTAAAAGATATCAGTCTTCTGGTTAACGCTACCCCGGTGGGAATGAAAAAAGGACCTCCGCCCGTAAATTTAAAATCCGGGCAAGTAAGGGCCACATTAAAGGTATATGATGTGGTTTATAACAGAAATACAGAACTTATTAAACAGGCCCATAGCCTAGGTTTGAGAGCTGCAAATGGCGTGGGTATGCTGGCCGGTCAGGGGGCGGAAGCTTTTCATATATGGACCGGCCGGAGAGCTCCTAAGAAGATAATGATTGAGTATTTAAAGAAAGAGGTTAGAAATAATGATTAGATATTATACTGCCGGAGAATCACACGGTAAAAGTGTTACAGTTATACTAGAAGGAATACCCGCCGGTTTGAAAATAACACCGGCATATATAAATAAAGAACTTGCCCGCCGGCAGAAGGGGTACGGCCGGGGTAAAAGAATGGAAATTGAAAAAGATAAAGTTGAGATTACTTCCGGTGTAAGATTGGGCGAAACGATAGGCTCCCCGATATGTATGGTAGTTAAAAACCGGGACTGGCCTAACTGGAAAGAGACGATGTCGGTCGATAAAATTAATTTAAACCGGGATGAAATACTTACTGAACCCAGACCCGGCCATGCCGATCTTGCCGGAGTGCTAAAATATAATAGAAATGATATGAGAGATATCTTAGAGCGTGCGTCAGCCCGGGAGACTGCCGCGCGGGTCGCGGCCGGAGCGGTAGCTAAAAAGCTTCTCAATGATTTAAAGATAGATGTCGTGAGTTTTACAAAACAGATAGGGAAAGTTAAAACCGAAGCGATTAATATTAGCCCCCGGGATATACCGGCTGCAACTGAGGATTCACCGCTAAGGTGTATTGATAAAGAAGCTGAAGCTAAGATGATAGAAGAGATAGAAAAAGCTAAAGAGGCAGGTGATACTGTAGGGGGAGTATTTTCCGTAGTAGTTGAGGGCCTTCCCCCGGGTTTAGGATCCCATACCCAGTGGGATTTAAAACTAGACGGCAAAATAGCTCAGGCTTTGATGTCTATTCAGGCCATAAAAGGGGTGGAAACGGGCAGGGGCTTTGATATGGCTAAAATGCGAGGTTCTAAAGTTCACGATGAGATAAAATATAATACTGATAAAAAGGAATTTTACCGGACCAGTAATAATGCCGGCGGTTTTGAAGGAGGAATGTCCAACGGAGAAAATTTAATTTTTAATGCCGTAATGAAACCGATAAGTTCTCTAAGGAAGCCTCTGGCTTCAGTGGATATGAAAACGAAACGGGAAATTAAGTCCGCTAAAGTTAGATCCGATGTATGCGCGGTGCCCGCTGCCGGTGTAGTAGGGGAAGCTGCCGTAGCTTTAGAAATAAGTAAGGCTTTAAAATCTAAAACCGGTGGTGATTCTTTTAACGAGATGCAAAGAAATTACAAAAATTATTTGAGACAGATTTCCGAATATTAATTTGGATGCGGTGAAATTTAAATAATATTTGACAGAGAGGAAGGTCGATTTTTTGAATATAGTATTGACAGGTATGATGGGGTCGGGAAAAACCGTAGTGGGTAAAAAGCTTGCCGAAGAACTTGGTTATCATTATATAGATACGGATGAAATGATAGAAAAAGACGTGGGTTACAGCATAAATGAGATTTTTGAAAAAGACGGTGAAAAAAGCTTCAGGGAACTGGAGAAAAAAGCCGTTAAATGCGTAAGCTTACTTGATAAGCATGTGATTGCTACCGGAGGCGGGGTAGTTAAAAATTCTGAAAATATGGATGAGTTAGAAAAAAATTCCTATATAATCTGCTTAAAAGCGGATGCCGCAACTTTATATCAGAGACTTAAAAGGGAAGATAACAGGCCCCTCTTAAAGGTTGCCGATCCGGAAAAAAAGCTGGAAGAATTGTTAAAAAAACGGGCCGGCTATTATAAAAGATGTCATTATGCTGTGGATACGCGTGATAAAAATATACGGGAAGTAGTTGAAGAGATTAAGGGATTTATTAAAGATAATGTTAATTAATGTAGATATACCCCACCATCCGTATTCGGTCAAAATAGGTGAAGATCTGGAAAATTTTATTGATGAGTTTAAAAACTTGACCGATAGAAAAAAAGTTTGTCTGATAACTAATGATACTCTGGAAAACATATACGGTGATCGTCTCGACGGTATGTTTAACAGGGCGGATTTAGATTGCCGCAAAATAGTGCTGAAAGACGGGGAAGAATTTAAAAATTTAAACACGGTTAAAAATATATTTAAAGAGATGAGTGATAAAAGGCTGGAACGGTTTACCCCGGTTATAGCTTTTGGCGGTGGAGTCGTGGGAGATATAGCAGGCTTTGCTGCTTCTACTTACTTAAGAGGACTTCCATTTTTAAATATTCCTACTTCCCTGGTAGCTCAGGTGGACAGTTCTGTCGGGGGGAAAACAGGAGTAAATCTTAAAACTGGAAAAAATTTGGTGGGAACTTTTTATCAACCCCTTTATGTTCACATAGATGTAAATCTTTTAAATACTCTTGAAAAAAGAGAATTTACGTCGGGAATGGCGGAAGTTATAAAACATGCGGTGATTGACAGCAATAGATTTTTAAATTTTTTGAAAGATAACAGTGAAGCAATAAAAAATCTTCAACAGGAAGAGCTTGAAGTTATGATTTCAAAATGCGTGAAGATAAAAGGGAAAATTACCGTCCGGGATGAGAAAGAAGCAGATCTCAGGAGAGTTTTAAACTTAGGGCATACTGCCGGCCACGGTTTGGAGGTTTTAAGTGGTTATGGCAATTTAAAACACGGCGAGGGCGTAGCTATAGGCATGATTGTGGCAGCCCGTTTAGCTGAACGGATGGGGTTTGCCGAGGAACCGCTTTCGGCGCGATTAAAAGAAATTTTACAAATTTACGGATTGCCCTGTGCCATTTCCCGGGATATAGCTGCGGAAAAGTTAATAGAAACTATGTATCTGGATAAAAAGACAAGAAAAGAAAAAATAGAGTTTGTTCTTCCCCGCAAAGCGGGTGATGTGGAACCGGGCATAGTAGTAGAAGAAGCGCTGCTTAAAGAGGTAATAGATGAAATTAAAGTTGATTAAAAGATTTATAATAATATTTTTGGTATTCTTTTTCTTTGGCGAAATTGCTCAAGGAAAAGATAAAGATCCAGGTCCGGTACATGTTTTAAAATTAGAGGGAACCGTAAATCCTGTATCCGCACAATATTTAACGGAACAACTAAAAAGTGCCGGTTCCGGGGCCAATTCCGTTATAATTAAGATGGATACCCCCGGCGGCTTAATGAGCTCTATGAGAGATATAATTAAAGAGATAGAGGCAAGTGAGTATCCGGTTATAGTCTACGTGGGACCGTCGGGAGCCCGGGCGGCTTCTGCCGGGGTTTTTATAACTATGAGTTCCGATATAGCGGCAATGGCCAGGGGTACAAATATAGGAGCGGCCCATCCTGTGAAGATGGGGGGACAGGAAATTTCCAAGGAGCAATCGGAAAAGATGTCTCAGGATGCCCGGGCGTATATAAAGGCTCTGGCCGAAAAACACGGGCGAAATGCCGGTTGGGCTCAAAAGGCGGTTACCCAGAGTTTAAGTATTACTTCCACAGAAGCACTTGAAAAAGAAGTTATCGATTATGAGGTGGGGGGATTTGGAGAGTTAAAAGACCGGATTGAAGGTGTCAAAGTGGAGAAAAACGATAGGGTTTATACAATTACCTTTGAAGGGGGCACCCGAAATGTGGATATGAGTCCGTTTAGAAAATTTTTAAATTACATAGCTGATCCTAATTTTGCGTATATTTTACTGGTCCTGGGGATATACGGTTTAATATATGAATTCAGCAATCCCGGTATAGAATTGGGTATTGTAGTGGGCGGAGTTGCCCTTTTACTGGCGGCGCTCTCTTTTCAGATGTTACCTATTAATACTGTCGGTATACTGTTGATTATTTTTGGGGTAGTTCTTATGCTTTTAGATATCTGGGTACCGTCCTACGGTATTCTTACAACAGGGGGGTTGGTAAGTTTTCTTGTTGGTTCGTTAACTTTATATGATGTGAAAGAACTTCCCCTGGATATTTCTCCTGAACTTATTATTGGGGCCACGGTGACTACGGGGCTGTTCTTTGTATTTGCCGTAAGTTCCGGTATCCACATACAGGGCAAAAAAGTTACTACCGGCAAAGAAGGGATGATAGGTCTTACCGGAGATGTCGAAGAGGATTTAAATCCCGATGGTAAAATTTATGTGCGCGGAGAATTCTGGGATGCCCGGAGCGTAAGCGGAAATATACAAAAAGAATCGAAAGTAAAAATAGTAGAGACAAAGGGGAACAGGTTGTTGGTTGAGAAAAAAGATATGTAATAAAAAGAATAAACTGTTGTCTATATTTATTAATAACGGTAATATGCAGGATTATTCAGGTTAGAGAGATTAAATTGTTTGAAGAAGACAAGGGAGGCAGTAAATGGTAGTAGCAATTATTGTAATTGCCGTAATATTAATCTCGGCAATCAGGATTGTGGATGAGTATGAAAGAGGTGTTATATTCAGATTGGGAAGATTGGTAGGGGCCAAAGGACCGGGACTCTTTTTTATTATCCCCATAGTGGATAAAATGCGAAAAGTATCTTTGAGAACTATAGTTCTGGATATTCCGGTTCAGGAAGTAATTACCCGGGATAATGTACCGGTAAGCGTAAATGCAGTATGTTATTTCAGGGTTATGGATCCTTCCAAAGCCATAGTGGAAGTACAGAATTATGGTATGGCTACTTCTCAGGTATCCCAGACAACATTAAGGAGTGTAGTAGGAGAAGCCGAACTTGACGAAGTACTTTCTGAAAGAGAAAAATTAAATAAAAAACTTCAGGGAGTAATAGATAAAGCTACCGATCCGTGGGGTATAAAAGTTTCTATGGTAGAAATAAAGGATGTTGAGGTACCCGAAAATATGCAGCGTTCAATTGCCGCCCAGGCAGAAGCAGAAAGGGATAGAAGAGCTAAAATAATAAATGCCGAAGGTGAATTTCAGGCATCTGAGAAAATCAACGAAGCAGCTAAAGTACTTTCTCAAAATCCGGTTGGCATACAGCTTAGATTTTTAAGAACTCTTACGGAAATAGCTACTGAAAATAATTCAACTACTCTTTTTCCTATACCTATAGAGCTTTTTAAATCGCTTATGGACAAGAGTAAAGATAAATAATGACAGTAAAATAAAATTGCAGCAGGAGAAAATTATGTCTGAGAAAATACTGGTTATAAACGGGCCCAATATGGATAAACTGGGCAAGCGGGATGAGAAAATATATGGAAAAGAAACCCTGGATGATATAAATAAAAAAATTACTAGCCGGGCAGAAAAACTGGGAGTCAGTGTGGAATTTTTCCAGTCCAGCAGCGAGGGAGATATAGTAGAAAAAATTAACGGCAGCCAGGCCCGGTCCCTCATAATAAATCCTGCGGCGTTTACTCATACAAGTGTAGCTTTGAGAGATTCTCTGGAGATGTTTGAAGGTGATATAATAGAGGTCCATCTTTCCAATATACTGGGAAGGGAAGAATTCCGGCAAAAATCGCTTACTGCCTCTCAGGCTACGGGCGTAATCAGCGGGCTGGGTAGCAAAGGTTATATACTGGCTCTTGATTATCTGGCCGGCGGATAACCTTCTTTTATCGATAAGTCCGATCTAAAAGAATATAAAATAGATGTCTGGGAAAAGATTAAAGAGAATAACTGACTGGCTGGAAAGTATATCTGTTGATGCTGCTGTTATTTATAACCCGGCGGATATTTTTTATCTTACCGGTGCTCGCGGTCCTTCTTTACTGCTGATTTCCGGTGATAAAATTTATTGTTACGTTTCTCAGGTCGTTGCCGAAGAAGTAAAAAATAAACTGGATGGAATAAACTGCATCACTTATCGTTTTGGATTACCCTGGAAAAATATATTTAAAATATTAAAAGACTGTAAAGTGGCAGTAGATAAAAATAATATTTCTTTTAATCAGTTCCGTAAGATAAAAGAGCTTTCCAAAGATATAATACTTAAAAAAGATATAGTATCCAGATACCGGGTAGTAAAGGATGCCGGAGAAATAGAAAAGATAAAAACAGCCGCGCAAAAAATGAATGTTATTATGGAAACATTGGATACGGATATCTGTAGAGGTAGTACGGAAATTGAGTTAACCGGCTGGTTAACTTCTAAGATGTGGCAGGAAAATTTTACTGGTCCTTCGTTTACTCCTGTGGTAGCGGCCGGTAAAAATTCTGCTTGCCCCCATCATCTACCGGATGCCACAAAAATAAACCGCGGCTGGCTTAAAATAGATGCCGGTCTGAAATACAAAGGTTACTGTTCCGACTTGACAAGAACTTTTATTTTGGATAAGTTGTGGAAAGATTTTAATTCTGAAGATTTATTTGATAAATTAAGTAAAGCGAAAAAAGCAGCGGTCGAAAAACTAAAACCGGGTATAGAGTGCGCTGAAATTTATAATACTGCTATGGATGTGCTAAAATCTTTTAAAATGGGCAGGTGGTTTAATCACGGTCTGGGTCATGGCGTGGGAATAGAAGTTCATGAAAGACCTTACTTAAAACCATCCGGAGATGAAATACTTAAAGAGGGTATGGTGCTGACAGTTGAACCCGGTATTTATATTCCCGGGGCAGGAGGAATGAGATTGGAAGATATGTATTTGATAACCAGAGGAGGTAGCCAGTTATTAAGCGGAAAATATCGGTAAACAAGATAACAAATAAGATGTATCTTATGGTAGACGGTTCTATAAACAGTGTGGAGTGGTTTCAGCACCGTAAACCTGGAAAGGGGGGAGCTTTTATGCGAATTAGAATGAGAGATGTGCAGACGGATAAAATAAAAGAAAAAAATTACAGAGCTACCCGGGAAGTAGAACAGGTCATAGTAAAAAAAGAAGAGAAACAATTTCTTTACTATAATGATAATTTTTATTATTTTATGGATGCGCAGGATTATACCCAGATGCAGGTCCCCGCGGATAAAGTAGGGGAGAAGAAAAATTTTCTGGTGGAAGGTGAAAATGTAGTTCTGTTAATATTTGAGGGACAGGTGCTGGATATTGAATTACCTCCGAAAGTTACTATGAAAGTAGTGGAGACTCCCCCCGGGGTTAAGGGGAATACGGTAAGCGGGGGTACTAAAAAAGCAACTTTAGAGACAGGTCTGGTAACGGAGGTGCCGCTTTTTATTGAACGGGGCGAAGAAATTTTAATTGATACCCGTAGCGGGGAATATGTTTCCAGGGTGGATTAAGTATTGTTTTTTGTTTTGATTGAGTTGTATCTGTGAATAAATTTGAAGGAAGTTAAAATGAAATATAAAACCGGTTTAAAAAGAATAGAGAAGATGCTGAAAGCTATTGAGGGCACCGATATCCGTCGCATTTATTATGGAAGAGAGGGTTTAAATATCGGTGTTACACGACGCATAAAAGACAGAGAGATTGAAAAAGAAGTCGAAGAACACCGCGAAAAAACTAAAAAAGAGGTAGAGGATAAGAAAAAGAAAACCCAAAAAGAGCGAGCTGCTGAAAAAAGAAAGAATATCGTAGAAGTAAAATCTCAATCTGTCGGGATTTTTAGAGATCGCGTACCATCTTCTAAGAAAGTATTATCCAAGGTGGGTAAGAAAGTATCCCAGGGGCAAAAACTTGGTGTGGTAGAATCAATGAGTATATTAAAAGATATAATATCCCCGGTCAGCGGAAAGATAAAGAAAAAGTTTATAAAAAATACTCAACCCGTGGAATTTGGTCAGAAACTGTTTGAAATAGAGAAAAAAGATTAGTTAAATATAATGAAGGAGAGAATGAGTTTTGTTTAAAAAAATACTAATTGCAAACCGGGGGGAGATAGCTCTGAGAATAATTAGGGCCTGCAAAGAATTAGGTATAAAAACGGTAGTTATACATTCTCAGGTCGATGGTGATTCCTTTGCCACGCGTAATGCCGATGAAAGTGTATGTGTGGGAGAGGATCCGGCTTCTGAAAGTTATTTAAATATGGCCAACATAGTAAGTGCGGCCCAGATCAGTAAGGCCGATGCTATTCATCCCGGATATGGTTTTTTAGCGGAGAACTCCCATTTTGCGGAAATATGTGAAACCTGTAATATAAAATTCATCGGGCCGTCCAGTAAAGCAATATTGAGTATGGGAGAAAAAGCCAGAGCCAGAAAGCTTATGGATGATCAGGGCGTGCCCATAATTCCGGGAAGTACAGAAGTTATAAAAAAGGTGGAAAAAGCTGCAAAGATAGCCCAAAAAATAGGTTATCCGGTTATTCTTAAAGCCGTTGCCGGGGGCGGGGGCAAAGGCATGAGAATAGTAAAAAAAGAAGAGGCATTGAGAAAAACATTTTCCGAGGCTAAACAGGAAGCAAAGGCCGCTTTCGGGAACGAAGGAATATATTTAGAAAAATACATAGAGCAGCCCCACCATATAGAAATTCAGATAATGGCCGATAAAAAAGGTAATATAGTATATTTTCCCGAAAGAGAATGTTCTATTCAACGAAAACATCAAAAACTTATAGAAGAGTCCCCATCTCCGGCGGTGAGTTCAAAAATAAGGAAACGCATGGGGAAAGCTTCTATCCGGGCAGCAAAGGCCATTGACTATACGACAGTGGGAACTGTTGAGTTTTTATTGGATAACGACGACAATTTCTATTTTATGGAAATGAATACCCGGATACAGGTAGAGCATCCTGTTTCCGAGGCAGTTACCGGAGTAGACCTGGTAAAAGAACAGATAAAGCTTGCCGCCGGTGAAGAACTTGATATGCGCAAGAGATTGAAACCCTATGGCCATGCAATCGAATGCAGAATAAATTCTGAAGATTATAAAAATAATTTTGCGCCGTCGCTTGGTACAATAAGTTTATTTAATTTACCCGGAGGACCGGGTATCAGAATAGATACTGCTATTCATCAGAATTATAAAATTCCGGCCTTTTATGATTCTATGCTCGCTAAACTTATAGTGCATGGTAAAAATCGTAAGGAGACTATACTGCGCACGAAAAGAGCTCTGGATGAATTTGATATAGAGGGCGTGAATACCACTATAGATTTCAATAAATTAGTAATGAATAATGAAAATTTTATAAATGGGACCTATGATACTCACTTTGTACATGATGAACTGGGAATAGGGTAATGGAAAACGATATAAAAAGTTATATAGGGAAAGCAGCTTCTAAAATACAGGCTTTAAAAACAGAAATTCCTGAGATAGAAAAAGCAGCTCAAAAAATTATCAGTACCTATCAGGCCGGCGGAAAGGTCATAATTTTCGGAAACGGAGGATCGGCAGCTGATTCTCAGCACATAGCCACAGAATTAGTAGTTAAATTCAGAAAAAAACGCAATCCCTTTCCGGCTATAGCCCTTACCACAAATACCAGTGAACTTACCGCTATAAGCAATGACTTTAATTTTGAAACTGTTTTTGAAAGACAGCTTGAAGCTCTGGGGAAAAAGAAGGATCTCGTTATAGCTATATCAACTTCGGGGAATTCCGCCAATGTTGTCCGTGGAGCCGGAAAGGCAAAAAAAATGGGGCTGCCGGTTATAGTTTTAAAAGGGAAAAACCCCGGCAAACTGGATGAATTCGGTGATATTTTAATTTCGCCTTCCACTACGGTAACTTCCCATATTCAGGAGTGCCATATAACGGTAGGCCATATTTTATGCTATCTGGTTGAAGAAAAATTAGCTTAAATGTCCGATATAATATTTTCCGATATAGATATTTTTACTAAAGAACTTGATAAAGTAAGAGAGAATAAAAAAATTGTTTTTACTAACGGTTGTTTTGACATTATTCATCCCGGTCACGTTCATATTTTAAAAAAAGCGGCTGCTATGGGGGAATTCCTGGTAGTCGGATTAAACAGCGACTCTTCTGTAAAACGGTTAAAAGGTCAAGATAGGCCCATTCTAAATGAGAGGGACCGGGCTGAGCTAGTCAGTTCCCTTAAACCCGTAGATTATGTGATGATTTTTAGTGAAGACACTCCTTTGAATATAATAAAAAAAATTAGACCGGATGTTTTGGTAAAAGGTGGCGAATACAAAAACGGGGAAATTGTAGGCGAAAATATTGCTAAAGATACCCGGAGAGTAAAAATGAAATACGGGTACTCTACGACTTCAATAATAGAAAAGATAAGAGAAACTTTATGTTGAATAAAAAACGTGCAATTCTGGATGCCAATATAAATAGAGTCGGTGAAGGACTCAGAGTAATAGAGGACTGGGCCCGATTTTATATGAATAGCACCGATTTAACTAAAGATTTAAGAAAGAATAGACACAATCTGTGGTCGACGGTTAAAGCTAAATATCCGGAGATTATCAGGGGCCGGGATTCGGGGGAAGATATTCTGGCTGATAAAAAAGAAGGTAGTCGCAGTCGCGAATCCGATATCCCCGGGGCCAGTTTCAACAGGGTTAAGGAAGGACTGAGGGTTTTAGAAGAAATGGGGAAATTAATAGGACCTGCTGCAGCTTATGAGTTTAAAAAAATGCGGTTTGATGTTTATAAAATAGAAAAAAAATTTTATCAAGAATATCGCACTGTAAAAGAGAAGGAAAATTAAAATGACAGATAAATATATAGAGAAAATTTGTGAACAGGAGAGTATTTCTCCGGAAGAACTGATGAAAAAGAAGGAACGGGGAAAGGTTGTTATCCCGCTTAATAATAAACGTAAAGATATTAATATACCCACTGCTATAGGAGAGGGTCTTAAAGTTAAAATAAATGCAAATATTGGCGGGTCTCCGGATATCAGTAATATTAAAGAAGAAATTAATAAGCTTAAAATAGCCGTTAAATACGGAGCGGATACGGTTATGGATTTAACAATAGGGAAGGACTGGCAGGCAATACTTACCCGTATTCTAAAAATTTCTCCCGTACCGGTAGGCACTGTTCCGGTTTATGCAGCAGTCTGTAAGGAAGGAAAAATGTCCGACTTAAAACCTGATGAATTTATAGATATCATTCAGAAACAGGGGGAAATGGGAGTGGATTTTATGACTGTTCATTCGGGTGTAACCCGTCAGGTAGCTCAAGTATATGATGAAAGTAACCGTTTGGGAGGTATTGTATCACGGGGAGGTAAACTGCTTTACCGGTGGATGAAAAAAAATGATGCTCAAAATCCTCTCTATGAAAATTTTGACCGGATTATGGATATAGCTAAAAAATATGATATAACTCTTTCTCTGGGTGACGGTTTAAGGCCGGGTTGTCTGGCGGATGCTTCTGATGCACCCCAGTATGAAGAATTGAGTGTTTTAGGAGAATTGACTCGCCGGTGCCGGGAAAAGGGAGTACAGGTAATGATTGAAGGCCCCGGACATGTTCCCCTTGATAAAATAGAGGAAAACGTAAAAAGAGAAAAAGAATTATGTGACAGCGCGCCGTTTTATGTTTTGGGTCCTTTGACTACAGATCTTGGAGCCGGATATGACCATATTACCGGTGCAATAGGGGGGGCTCTGGCAGCCTGGAAAGGAGCAGATTATCTTTGTTATGTAACCCCGGCGGAGCATCTACACCTTCCTGAAAACGATGATGTAAAAAGAGGGGTAATAGCTTCTAAAATTGCAGCGCACAGTGCGGATATAGCAAGAGGACTGGATAATATCAGGGATGGAGATGATAAAATATCAGTGGCCCGGAAAAATTTAGATTGGGATAAAATGGAAAAATATGCTCTTGATCCCGAGACGGTAAAAAAAACAAAACAGAAATTCCCCCAAAGAGATGACAGAGCTTGTACCATGTGCGGAGAATACTGCGCCCTTTTAGAAGACTGATTTTATAAATTAATTCTTCCCGTCATTCTTTACCCCCCAGCCTTCTTTTCGTATTAGTTTAGAATATAGTATTTATACAGGACAGATCGGGGAATTTATAAATTTTGTGATTGGGGTCACAGACAGGCTTTTCTTAATATATTATCATTTTAATGAAGGGATATAAAATGATAAAAGAAGTAAAAGAGCACAGAAAAAAAACTTTGCTATTTGCAGATGTTATGAAACCTGATTTAACTAAAAATCCGGTTCGCTCAGTGGTCATTGATATGGGATCTGACGGTTTGGAATTTGAATGTGCTGAAGGGAAATTTACCCAGGGCGAAGAAGTTGAAATAATGTTTTCTAATTCTCAAAAAAAAGATATTCTTATACTTGAAGGACGCATAAGACGAATTCGGGAACACGAAAACGGTACTTTATGTTATGATGTAGAGTTTGATAATAATCATAATTTTATTGACAGAATAAAAATGCATTTTTTGATAAAAGAAGTAGGAAAATTTAAAGTACATGAACACGATATTCCATCAAATAAAAGACATCCCAAGGTAGAAACACTGTGCGAAGCTAAAATTAAAAGTGTAAATGAACCGTCAAAAAATTTTATCGGGGAAGTTGTGGATTTAAATATGTCAGGGTTAATACTTAAATGTGAGAAACAAAAATTCGGAATAGGAAAGGAGATAAAAGTTGATTTTGAGCCCTGCAATGTAAAAAACTTTATTTTTACCGGTAAAATAAAGAGAGTTCATAAAATATCTGACGGAACTTTTGGATACGGTATTCATTTCGATAAAATTAATCTTATTGATAAAGTGAAAATTTTTATATTAAAGCACAAGATTAGAAAATAAAGATACAGTTTATCTTCAATTATTATAGTTTGTTAATTCCCACCATATGTAATAGCTTGAAAATACAAAACAATTTTTGTAGTATGAAATAATTATGTCTAATAAGAAAGAATATTTTACGGATAAACATAGAGCTCAATGGAAGACAAAAACGGGGTTTTTACTTGCTGCCATAGGGTCCGCGGTCGGTCTGGGAAATATATGGCGATTTTCATATCTGTGTTACAGACATGGAGGCGGAGCATTTCTTATACCTTATTTTTTGGCTTTAATTTTGGTGGGTATCCCCCTTTTAATACTTGAATTTGGTCTGGGACACAGTCAGAAAGGTTCTGCTCCTAAAAGTTTTAAAAAGATTTCTAAAAAATGGGAGTGGTTGGGCTGGTGGCCGGTCTTGCTGGTGATGTTCGGTATAGTTATTTATTATGCGGTAATTATTTCCTGGAGTCTGAATTATGTTCTTCATTCGGTAACTATTTCCTGGGGAACGGATCCGAATACATTTTTCTTTAACGAATTTCTCAGTGTAACCGGAGGGCCTGGAGAGCTGGGGGGAGTAATGTTTCCGGTTCTCTTGGGATTGTTATTTATCTGGCTGATAAACTGGGGGATTGTTTATTTCGGTATAGAAAAAGGTATAGAACGGGCCACAAAAATACTTATGCCCGTTATGCTTTTACTTACCATTATACTTGTTATATGGTCTGTAAATTTACCCGGAGCCGGGAGGGGAATAGCTCAGTATCTTCGTCCCGATTTTTCTACTTTAGCAAAACCCAGAGTCTGGATTGACGCTTTCTCTCAAATATTCTTTACTCTGTCTATAGGTTTTGGGATAATGATTGCCTATTCATCTTATCTTCCGCCGGAAACGGATTTAACCGGTAGTGCCATAGTGGCTTCCGTGTCCAACTGTATATATTCAATTATTGTGGGTTTTGCGGTTTTTGGTACTTTGGGTTATATGGCGGCCCAGCAGGGGGTGCCTATAGAGGATGTGGTTACGGATTCCATAGGGCTTGCTTTTGTAGCTTTTCCACAGGCTATATCTTTAATCCCTCGGTTTGCCAGGATTTTCGGCGTAATATTTTTTACCATACTTGTCTTTGCCGGCTTATCTTCTTCCATATCTATCCTGGAAGCATTTACTTCTTCGGTAATGGATAAATTTCATTATTCCCGAAAAAAAGTGGTATCTGTTCTGTGTCTTGTCGCTTTTGTCGGGGGAATTATATTTACCACCGGCGGCGGTCTTTACTGGCTGGATATAGTGGATCATTTTATCACTAATTACGGCCTGGTTACGGTAGGAATACTGGAATGTCTTGTAATAGGCTGGTATTTTAAAGCCGAAAAGATGAGAGATCATGTCAACAGTGTCTCCCGTATTAATTTGGGCCGGTGGTGGGATATTTCCGTTAAATTTGTAACACCGCTTATTTTAGCGGTAATTTTAATATACAGTCTTGCCGGGGAATTTTCCGAGGCCTATGAGGGCTATTCCGTTAAATGGCTGATATTGCTTGGCAGTAGCTGGCTGGGCCTTACTTTAGTAGCTGCCTTAGTAGTTTCCGGTAGGGACTGGATAGAGAAATATTCGGAATAAATATCAAAAAATTAAATTTATAAGTTAACTATTTAAAATGAAAGCAAAAAAATGTGAAATAATTAGTGTTGGTAACGAAATTTTATCCGGTCAGGGGGGGGAGAGTTCATATCTTGCTGCCCGGATTTTAAGCGGACAGGGCGTTGATATATCCCGTATCACCCACACTGGTGACAGAAAAAAACAGATAAAACAGGTTCTCAAAGAAACTTTCTCAAGAAGTTCTTTCATTATTATTATAGGGGGAACCGGATCTACGCCTGATGATAATACCCGCGTAGCGGTATCCGAATTTTTGGATATAGAACTTAAATTTTCCAGGAAAGCTATGGAAAACGTGGCCGCTTATTTTTCCCGCCGGGATTTAGAAGTTCCCCGGCATTGTGACGACCAGGCAGAGGTTCTAAATGGTGCTAAGGTATTAAAAAATAAAAAAGGCAGCGCTCCCGGACAGTTAATAAAAGTTGATAAAAAATTACTCTTAATTCTTCCCGGTCCGCCAGCGGAAGTTAATTATATTTTAAATAAGCGTGTGGATAAGTCTGTCCTTTCAAATTTTACTACGGAAATAAGAAAGGAAAAATCACTCCGGACTACCGGTTTGTGCGAGGGTGAGCTGGCGGAATTATTAAAAGAAGTAATAGAAACCGAACGGCATCTGGAAGAAAGTGAAATTGATTTTTATTTCCGGCAGACTTTGGCGGGAGTGGATATAGTTATTTCCTGTCACGGGGGGAATGAAATTCTTGTAGATGAATTACTCCATAAGATAAAAGATGAAATATACGGTGAAATTGAGTCTTATATATATGGTGAAGACGGTGAAACGCTACAAGAAGTTGTGGGGAAATTACTTACCAGTCAACGTAAAAAATTAGCTGTGGCTGAATCCTGCACCGGTGGCTTGCTTAGTTCAAAAATTACGGATGCTCCGGGAAGTTCTATTTATTTTATTACAGGCATGGTTACCTATTCCAATCAAGCAAAAAAAGATATTTTAAACATAGATAAAAAAATAATTGAAGATAATGGCGCGGTTTCTCAGGGGGTGGCCGGTAAAATGGCAGAAAATATTATGGAAAAAACAGGAGCAGATATTACTCTTTCTGTAACAGGCTTTGCAGGACCAAAAAGTTCAAGTAACAGCGAACCCGGGGAAGGTTATATAGGGTTAAAGACCGGCGGGAAAGTAAAAGTTAAAAAAGTTAATTTTAACGGGACCCGCAAAGATATAAAAGAGAAATTTGCCTATAAATCACTGGATATGTTAAGAAAATATTTGGAAAATAGATAAGGATGAGGTTATTTGTCGGTATTTATTTAAATAATAGTATTAAGAAAGAAATACACCGTATTCAGAGTAAACTAAAAAATAAAGTGGAAAATAAAAAGTTGAAAATTAAGTGGGTTAAACCGGATAAAATACATCTTACCGTTAAATTTTTGGGGGAAACAAAAAAAGCAAAATTACCCTTAATAAATAATAAATTAAAAAAAGCTGCTCAAAATATTTCCCCCTTCAATATTGAATTTAACCGGACCGGAATATTCCCAAAGCCTTCCCGCCCGCGGGTTCTGTGGGTTGGGTGTGATAATATTCCCGCCGAATTACAGAAATTGCAAAAACATATTAACCGGCAGTTGACCGGGCTGGGTTTTAAACCGGAGGGTCGCCCATATATCCCCCACCTTACCTTTGGAAGAATAAAGAAATACTCTAAGAAATCCCGGATAGTTGAGGTTTTTAATAATATAAAAGTAAGACCGCAAAATTTATCTGTAAATAACCTGGACCTTATAAAGAGTACACTTAAAAGCAGCGGATCTCAGTATTCTACTATTAAACATGTTGGATTCAGCTAAAAAGTATTTTATATTACCAGTTTTATTTTTAAGCATTTCCTTTGATGCCGGTTATGCCCGTACAGTTGTCTTAACTTTCGACGACGGTCCCCGGCCGGAAACTACAAAAAAAATAATATCCGTATTGGAAGATAAAAAGGTTCCGGCAACTTTTTTTCTGGTAGGTAAGATGATGGAGAAGCACCCCCAGTTAGTTGAAAAAATATATAAGAAGGGTTTTGAAATAGGGAATCACACTTATACCCACCCCCGGCTGATAAATTTAGAAAAAGATGATATTCTTAAGGAACTAAATAAGTTTAATTCTTTACTTTATGATATTGTAGGGAAAAAAACTAGTTTTTTTCGTCCTCCAGGTGGAAGATATACTGAAGATGTGCTTAAAATTGCCAGAGAAGAGGGATATCATATGGTTTTATGGAGCCGACACGCAAATGATACTTACGAAGGGAGCACTAAAAGAAAGATTTTTGAGAGAGTGACTTCTAGTCCCCGGGAGACAGAACTCATAATGATGCATGACGGGCCAAAAGAATCCTTAAAAGCCCTGCCTGAGATCATAGATTTTTACCGGAAAAAAGGTTTTAAATTTAAAACTGTTTCAGAAGTAGGCCCACCTTTATTTAAGGGAACAAAAATAGCTTCTAAACAGAGTTTGTTGACGGGGACTTTTACAACGTACGGTGAAAATGTCAAATTTAATACTGAGTCTGATAACGATACTTTAAAATTTATTGGAATACTGACTGTATTTGCCACGGTTGGAAGTTCTGTGTTTTTTATTAAATTAAGTCGCTCCTCCCCGGATAATAAAAAAATCGTCTCTTTTGTTTTTATCGGATATGACCAGCAGAGAATAAAAAAGGTTTTAGGTATTTTAAAAAAATTAGACATAAAAGGAGCTTTTTTTCTCTCACCTGGTGATACTAAAAAATTAGAAAGTTGGGTCCGGGAACAGCTGGGAAATCATAAAATTGGTTTTAGAAGTGGAAATGTAAATAATGATATAACAAAACAGCTTAAAGACTGGGAGAAAAATTTAGATATCTTAAAATATGTAGTTTTACCGCTGTATTATTCAAAAAACGGGTACAGTAAAAGAATCATTCAGGAAATTAAAAAAACTGATTTTGTCCCGGTAGATTGGGAAATCCCCCCTATAGATAATAATAGAGATTTTATTTTAGATGAATTAAGCGGAGAAAGTGTCCTGCCGGTAGATATTACGACAGACAGTTCCGTTGATCTACTGAAATTGATAGAACAACTTTATCAAGAAGATTATTCGTTTATATCACTGGAAGATTATATGTTGGAAAATCACAAACCGTCCCTAATCTAATGTCTCTTAAAACTAAAATCACCGGTTTTATAGGAATTGTAATAGTTATTATGGGAATATTTTATTTTACTTTTGTTTCTGAAGGAAAACATATAGAGTTTGAAGTTAAACCGGGGATGAATGCTAATCAAATAGTCAAACGTATGAAGGATAAAAATATAATCAATTACCCCAATATATTTTTAGGTATTTTAAAATATTTTTTCGATGCCAATAAAATACAGGCAGGAAATTACAGGGTTTCCTTAAAATCAGATTATTTTTCATTAGCTAAAAAGTTAACTGATGGACCCAATGTTTTTACACAAGTAAGTATACCGGAAGGATTTACAACAGAACAGATAGCAGTCCGGCTGGAAAATAGAGAGATCATAAAAAGTAGGAAAGATTTTATTAATCTGGTGGAAAAAAAAGATTTGAGGGGTTTTCTATTTCCGGAAACTTATAAGTTTACAAAAAATACTTCAAAAGAGAGAATCATTTCAGCTATGGTTACTCAGTTTAATAAGAATTTTAAAAAAGCTTTTTCCGGTAAAGGTGATTATGAAGAGAGACTTAAAAAGTTGGGGTATACTAAAAAAGAGATAATTATCCTAGCCTCCTTAGTTGAAAAAGAGGCTAGAGTTTCCCGGGAAAGACCAATAATTTCAGCCATTTTTCATAAACGATTAAAGAAAAATATTTATCTGGAGTCTTGCGCGTCTATACTATTTGCGTTAGGTAAACACCGGCGCAGTTTGACTTATAAGGATCTTGAAATTAATTCTCCGTACAATACGTATAAAAATCCTGGACTTCCTCCTACTCCTATATGTAACCCCGGTTTAGATTCTATAAAAGCAGCTCTGTATCCTGCCGATACGGAGTACTTGTTCTTTTTTACCCGTGGTGACGGAACCCATATATTTAGTGAAACTTATGAAGAACACCTTGAAAAACAGAAAAAATTTAATACAATTATAAATAAGAAAAAAAACTAAAATAACTGGATAGAAATTAAATCTGGAAAGAAGTAAAGCGGAGAATCTACAGAGCTTTACTGAGTGGAAAGTAGAGCAGGGATTCAAGCAAGGGTAGTACGGGCTTGACAAAGCCTTAATAAAAAGTAATATAAACATTGAGATCATTGAAAATTTAGAAGTCAGGTCAAGTCAATTTTAACTTTATGGTGTTTTTGGAGAGTTCGATCCTGGCTCAGGACGAACGCTGGCGGCGTGCTTAACACATGCAAGTCGAGCGAGAAGCTGAGGATTCAAGCCTTCGGGCAAGAAATCTTGGCGGACAGCGGCAAACGGGTGAGTAACACGTAGGTAATATACCTATCAAAGGAGGATAACATCGGGAAACTGGTGTTAATACTCCATACCATTATTCGGACTATGTTTGAATAATGAAAGGATTCGTTCCGTTGATAGATTAGCCTGCGGACCATTAGCTTGTTGGTGAGGTAACGGCCCACCAAGGCGATGATGGTTAGCCGACCTAAAAGGGTGATTGGTCACACTGGGACTGAGACACGGCCCAGACTCCTACGGGAGGCAGCAGTGAGGAATCTTGCGCAATGGGCGAAAGCCTGACGCAGCAACGCCGCGTGGAGGACGAAGTCCCTAGGGATGTAAACTCCTTTCAGGAGGGAAGAAATATCCACTTAGGTGGAGGCTGACGGTACCTCCAGAAGAAGCACCGGCTAACTCCGTGCCAGCAGCCGCGGTAATACGGAGGGTGCAAGCGTTGTCCGGAATCACTAGGCGTAAAGGGTACGTAGGCGTTTCTGTAAGTCGATTGTGAAAGTTCTCTGCTTAACGGAGAAAAGTCAATCGAAACTGCGGAAATTGAGAATAGGAGAGGTAAGCGGAATTCCTGGAGGAGCGGTGAAATGCGTAGATTTCAGGGAGAACACCGATAGCGAAGGCAGCTTACTGGCCTATCTCTGACGCTGAGGTACGTAAGCTAGGGTAGCGAACCGGATTAGATACCCGGGTAGTCCTAGCCGTAAACTATGGACACTGGGCGCTAGACTTAAGTTTAGTGCCGTAGCTAACGCGATAAGTGTCCCGCCTGGGAAGTACGGCCGCAAGGCTAAAACTCAAAGGAATTGACGGGGGCCTGCACAAGCGGTGGAGCATGTGGTTTAATTCGATGCAACGCGAAGAACCTTACCTGGACTTGACATTCCATTGACAGCTCTGGAAACAGAGTCTTCCTGTTTTTATAACGGGACAGTGGAACAGGTGCTGCATGGCTGTCGTCAGCTCGTGTCGTGAGATGTTGGGTTAAGTCCCGCAACGAGCGCAACCCCTACACTTTGTTACCAGCGGATAATGCCGGGGACTCTAAGTGAACTGCCCAGAACAACTGGGAGGAAGGTGGGGACGACGTCAAGTCATCATGGCCCTTATGTCCAGGGCTACACACGTGCTACAATGGCTGGTACAAAGGGCAGCTAATTCGCGAGAATAAGCAAATCCCATAAAACCAGCCTCAGTTCGGATTGCAGGCTGCAATTCGCCTGCATGAAGTTGGAATCGCTAGTAATCGTGGGTCAGCAATACCACGGTGAATTCGTTCCCAGGCCTTGTACACACCGCCCGTCACACCACGAAAGTCAGTTGTACCAGAAGTCGCTGGACTAATCCTTCTTCGGAAGGAGGTAGGCGCCGAAGGTATGGCTGGTAATTGGGGTGAAGTCGTAACAAGGTGGCTGTAAATGAATTTGCAGCTGGATCACCTCCTTTCTAATACTTTCTTAAGTTAAGAAAGCGCGGAAAGGAGATCTTAGTTAAAATTGGCACCTGACTTCTTTTTTTTAAAAATTTTTATAATAGTGTTTTAATCTTATGGGCCTTTAGCTCAGTTGGTTAGAGCGCACCCCTGATAAGGGTGAGGTCTGTGGTTCAAATCCACAAAGGCCCACCAAAATTAGGAAAATATGGTGGGTCATAAATAAGGGGAATTAGCTCAGCTGGGAGAGCATCTGGTTTGCAACCAGAAGGTCGCCGGTTCGAGCCCGGCATTCTCCACCATGAATACACAGTAAAGTTTTTATGGTAAACTGTAGTGTTCTGATCAACTGAGTTAAACTGTTGTTCTTTGAAATTTTGTAGTAGAATTAATAGCAATTTCGATAACTAAATGATATAATACGTCATTGCAAATTGAGTTAATAATTTGTAATGATATGACCAAGCTACATCAGAGTGATCAGTGGATACCTTGGTACCGGAAGGTGATGAAGGACGTGGCAAGCTGCGATAAGCATCGGGTAGGAGCAAACATCCGTTGAACCGATGATTTCCGAATGGGGAAACCCGGCTCCGTTTAACCGGAGTCAGTTGTGTCTGAATACATAGGGCATAACGGCAAAACCAGGTGAATTGAAACATCTTAGTAACCTGAGGAAAAGAAAACTATAGTGATTCTCCAAGTAGTGGCGAGCGAACGGGGAATAGTCCAAAATCCGAAAATGTAAAAGGCTGTAACCGTTGTTTTCGGATGGTTGTGGAGTTAAATCGTTTCTTTTTACAGAAAGAAGGTTGTAAATAAAGTTTTTTAGTTGAAGCGCACTGGAAAAGGCGCACCAGAGAAGGTGACAGTCCTGTAAGCGAAAAAAAACTTTATACAACGGATTTAACTCCGAGTAAGGCGAGACACGAGAAATCTCGTTTGAATCCGGGGAGACCACTTCCCAAGACTAAATACTAACCGGTGACCGATAGTGAACCAGTACCGTGAGGGAAAGGTGAAAAGTAACCCGGGAGGGTAGTGAAATAGAACTTGAAACTGATTACTTACAAGCAGTGGGAGTCCTATGAATCTTTTGGAAGTCGCTTTCCTTTTTAGGAAACCGGCATCCGGGATTAATGGATGACCGCGTGCCTTTTGTATAATGAACCGGCGAGTTATATAGTGCAGCAAGATTAAGTCCTTTCGGGGATGGAGTCGTAGGGAGACCAAGTCTTAACAGGGCGTCAAAGTTGCATTGTATAGACCCGAAACCAGGTGATCTATTCATGAGCAGGGCGAATGTGCGGTAATACGCACTGGAGGCCCGAACCGATGGTCGTTGAAAAGACCTTGGATGACTTGTGAATAGGGGTGAAAGGCCAATCAAACTTGGTAATAGCTGGTTCTCCCCGAAATAGCTTTAGGGCTAGCCTGATAACTTAACCGGCGGTGGTAGAGCACTGGATAGAATACGAGGTCTATTAGATCTTGTATCTAACCAAACTACGAATGCCGTTGGGCACGTTATTGGAGTCAGACTGTGGGGGATAAGCTCCATAGTCGAGAGGGAAACAGCCCAGACCACACGTTAAGGTCCCTAAATGCAAACTAAGTGTAACAAAGGAAGTGGGACTACTTAGACAGATAGGAGGTTAGCTTAGAAGCAGCTATCCTTGAAAGAGTGCGTAAAAGCTCACTATCCAAGCGGTTCTGCACCTAAAATTTGCGGGACTAAGTTTGCTACCCAAACGGTGGATTTTATTTCTCTTCGGAGAGATAGAGTGGTAGGGGAGCGTTCTGCGTTAGGTTGAAGGTCTACCGAAAGGAGGACTGGACGAAGCAGAAGTGAAAATGCCGGTATGAGTAGCGATAAATTTAGTGAGAAACTAAAACGCCGTAAGCCTAAGGTTTCCTAGAGTAAAGTTAATCTGCTCAGGGTTAGTCGGTCCTAAGATGAGGGTGAAAGCCGTAATCGATGGGAAACAGGTTAATATTCCTGTACCGCCTAAATTGCGCTAACAGTTTTAGAGGAGACACAAAGGTGTAGGCCATCCTTCTGTTGAAATAGAAGGTCTAATCCCGTGGAAGCGGGGCAATGGGACCCGGAAACTTCGGTTGAAGGGGAACTGGTTGAAGCCTTTGGCAGGAAAATCTTCTAAGATGAGTTATTTAGGTGTCCGTACCGTAAACCGACACAGGTAGGCGGGGAGAGTATCCTCAGGCGTTCGAGTAAACTCTCGTTAAGGAACTCGGCAAATTAGTTTCGTAACTTCGGGAGAAGAAATGCCCTGTATTCTACGGAATATAGGGTCTCAGTGACCAGGCCTGGGCGACTGTTTATCAAAAACACAGGCCTCTGCTAACTCTTAAAGAGGATGTATAGGGGCTGACGCCTGCCCGGTGCTGGAAGGTTAAGGGGACTAGTTAGCTGATTTTTTTCTTAAAAATTAGCGAAGCTAAAAACCGAAGCCCCAGTAAACGGCGGCCGTAACTATAACGGTCCTAAGGTAGCGAAGTTCCTTGTCAGGTAAGTTCTGACCTGCACGAATGGCGTAACGCTCTGGGCACTGTCTCAACGAGAGACTCGGCGAAATTGTGATATCGGTGAAGACGCCGATTATCTGCAGCGGGACGGAAAGACCCCGGCACCTTTACTGCAACTTAACATTGGGTTATAGTTTAGAACGTATAGAATAAGTGGGAGGCTTTGAAGCTAGGACGCAAGTCCTGGCGGAGCCGTTCGTGTAATACCACTCTTTTTAAATTGTAATTCTAACTTTCTACCGTAAACCGGTAGGGGAACAGTGTTTGGTAGGCAGTTTGACTGGGGCGGTTGCCTCCTAAATTGTAACGGGGGCGTCCAAAGGTTCCCTCAGGACGTATAAAAGTCGTCCGTAGAGCATAAAGGTATAAGGGAGCTTAACTGCGAGACATACAGGTCGAGCAGATGCGAAAGCAGGGCTTAGTGATCCGGCGGTTCCAAGTGGAAGGGCCGTCGCTCATCGGCTAAAAGGTACGCCGGGGATAACAGGCTTATCTCCCCCAAGAGTTCATATCGACGGGGAGGTTTGGCACCTCGATGTCGGCTCATCGCATCCTGGGGCTGGAATTGGTCCCAAGGGTTGGGCTGTTCGCCCATTAAAGCGGTACGCGAGCTGGGTTCAGCCCGTCGTGAGACAGGGCGGTCCCTATCTGCTGCAGACGTAGGATAATTGAAGGGAGCTGACCCTAGTACGAGAGGACCGGGTCAGACAGACCACTGGTGTACCAGTTGTTCGGTCACGGGCATTGCTGGGTAGCTAAGTCTGGAAAAGATAACCGCTGAAGGCATATAAGCGGGAAGCCTACCCTGAGATAAATTATCCCATGTATTTTTTATGCTTCGGTATAAAAAATACACTTTAGGCAACCCAAAGACTATGGGTTTGATAGGTAGGATGTATAAGCTCAGCAATGAGTGCCCTGTTTACAGGGGTTAAATGAAGTGGATTTGCCAAAGAATGGGCTTCGGCCCAAACTGCGGCGATGAAATGAATTTTATCAGCAGACCTATACTAATCAGCCGGGAGGCTTGGTCATATCATTAGAAGTTATTGCTCAATTTAATCTACTATAAGATTTCATCGTATCAGTATTTAATATGCTGATACAAGGATTTACCGGTGGTGACAGCGGAGGGGCAACACCCGTTCCCATTCCGAACACGGAAGTTAAGACCTCCAGCGCTGATGGTACTGGCTTGGAGACGAGCCGGGAGAGTAGGTCGCTGCCGGTTTTTTTATTTTAAAATGATATGAAAAAATATCTTTCCATCTCAATTTTTTTAATAACATTACTACAAACCTCAAATGTAGAAGCTGTTCAAAATGTGTTCTATTTTGGTATGCCCACCGTTCAAAATAATTATTTGGGATTAAAGTATATTAATAATGACAGAGAAATAGATTTTTTTTACGGCCATAAAAAAAATATTAAGACCAATAAATACTTTATTACTTATTCCATTCCATTAAAGACCGGTATCTCGCTGGGATTTTCCGCTGGAACCGGAGAGGTCAATATTGCTGAGCGTAAATCATCTGAAAATGATTTAACAGCGGTAACAGTGGGTATGGAAAAAGATATCGGAGGAGATCTTGTGGTTTTCCCACAATGGAAAGTTAATCTTACCTTAGAAGGGGGATATACAACTATATCCGAATATGAACAGCGGGAGATCGATATTTCCTATAAATATTTAAAAACGGATTTCGCTGTGGCTGTAGCTAAAAAATATGGATTTCTGGTACCTTTTGGAGGTATTAATTTTTACTACAGTAGAGATATTTTTGAAGAAAATGAAACTAATGAAAAAGAAGCCGGAGAAACTAATGGTATAAGTCCTTTTTTGGGTATAAGACTGAACGTTACTGATAATACTTTGATTAGAGGCAGAGCAAATTTTTATGATCAGCAGGGCTTTGAAGCGAGTTTTAATCTGGTATTTTAATATTCTTGATTTTTAATATTTAAATTTCTATATTAAAATACAAGAACAGGTAAATTATAAGAAAATTTCACTTTAAGCTAAGGAGGCGTAATGCAAATTTATAAGACTGAGGAGTTGAGAAATGTTGCGGTGTGCGGAAGTCGGGGTACCGGTAAATCACAACTGGTGGAGAGTATACTATTTAGTCACGGACAAATTAACAGATTGGGTTTAATAGAAGAGAAAAATACAGTCTCCGATTATGAAGAACTGGAAAAAGAGAGGCAGTCGTCAATAAGTTCTTCAGTAATATCTTTAGAAACCGATAAAAATAAGATAAATATTATAGACACTCCCGGATTTGCTGATTTTTTTGGGGGGGTAGTTAGCGGTATGGCCATGTCTGAATTTGTACTCCTTGTAATCAATCCTCATGAGGGTATTGATGTAACTACCAGAAAAATCTGGAATAGAGCTAAAAATTCTGATAAACCGGTTATAATATATGTTAATTTTATGGATAATGCCAATAAAAATTTTGGTGAGATAGTAAACTCCCTAAAAGATAATCTTAGTCCTAACATGGCGCCGGTTACCGTTCCCGTGGGAAAGGCGGATAATTTTAAGGGTATAGTAAAATTACTGGATGAAAAGGCAGTAATAGACGGAGAAGAAGGGGAAATACCCGAAGATATGGCTGAAACTATTTCCGGTTATTCGGAGAGTTTGATGGATTCTGTGGCCACTGTGGATGACGATTTAATGGTTAAATATCTTGAGGAAGAAAATTTAAGTTCGCAGGAAATTATAGACGGATTAAGTAAAGGGTTGCTTGAAAGAGATATTGTACCCGTACTCTGTGGATCGGCAACTGAAGTTATAGGGGTAAAAGAACTGATTGACTTCATAAATAAATACGCTCCCTCGCCGGCAGATGTTACAGATAAAGTTAGGCCTGTGGAGCCGGATAAAGAATTTAGGAGCCTTGTATTTAAAGCAGAGTCCCAGGAACACGTAGGGCAGGTAAATTACATTAAGTTATTTAGCGGAAACCTCACTACGGGAAGCTATATTTATAATTTAAGGACTAAAAATAAAGAACGGATAAATCAGATTGCCGTAAAGCAGGGTAAAGAAAACATAAAAATCAAAGAAGCAAAAGCCGGGGATATCTGTGCCCTGATAAAATTAGAAGACGCCAAGATAAATGATACTCTGGCCGAGGATACAGATCAGGAACCTGTTGAACCGATAGATTTTCCGGAGCCTATAGTGGATCGGGGGGTTTATCCGGCAACTGAGGGAGAAGAAGAAAAAGTAGCCAACGCTTTTTCTGATGAGATAGATGCAGATCCTACTCTAAAATTTGAGTTTAATTCAACTACTAAAGAAATGGTGCTGACCGGTATGGGATCTCTTCAGCTGAATTTACTTGTCAAAAAAATAAGAAAGAGATTTAATGTGGAAGTAGATTTAACTACGCCAAAAATACCGTATAAAGAGACAATACGAAAAATAGTTAACGAAGTGCAGGCCAGGCATAAAAAGCAGTCCGGAGGCCGGGGACAGTACGGCGAGTGTGTAATAAATGTAGCTCCCCAAAAACAGGGCAAGGGATTTGAATTTGTGGATAAAATAACCGGGGGGGCAATACCATCGAATTATATTCCCGCAGTTGAGAAAGGTATAAAAGAAGCTAAAGAAAAAGGCGTAATAGCCGGCTATCCGGTAGTAGACTTTAAGGTAGAGCTTGTCGACGGTTCTTATCATGAGGTTGATTCATCGGATATGGCATTTCAGATTGCCGGAAGTATGGCTTTTAAAAAAGCCATGAAAAATGCTCAGCCCTATATACTTGAGCCGATAATGAAAGTTAACATTAAAGTTACAAATGATTATACCGGGGATGTTATGGGAGATTTAAATTCCCGCCGCGGTCGAGTTTTAGGAATGGAGCCGGCTTCCGGAGATATGCAGATAATAAAAGCTTATATTCCCAAATCTTCTCTTACTACCTATACGGAGGATTTGCGTTCTATAACAAGTGGTGCCGGAGAATACGATTTGGAATTCGATCACTATGAAGAGGCTCCCAGAGATGTACAGCAGAATTTGGTTGAACAGTATGAGCGGCAAAAAGAGGAAGGCAGATAAGACTATCAATTTAGCGCTGTCAACTATATTTTTTGATTTTCTCAAAGAAGAGGACAATTGCCGGAAACTTATAAATAAAGCTAAAGATTATGGATTTGATAAGCTGGAACTTTCGGTATTCACCTCTAAAAAAATGGTGGAGAAATTAATCCGGGAAGTCAATAAAGGCAATATACAAATTACAAGTGTTCACAGCATATGCCCCGTACCGGACAGGATTCCCGAATCCCGTTCTATATTTTCTGCTTACCGCATATCTTCCGACCGGGAAGAAGAGAGAAAAGAAGCTGTAAATCAGATTTTAAAAACTATTCGCACTGCCCGAAAATTAAAAGCTCATGCCGTTATTCTTCATGCCGGAGAAGTGGAAGTTAAACAGAGTTATTTTAAACTCAGAGATATTTTTCACAGGGAAGGATGTACGGAAAATTTTTTAAAGAAAAGAGAAAAGTATATAGAGCAAAGAGATTCCCGGGCAAAAAAATATTTTTCCAATACTCTAAGGAGTATAGATGAAATACTGAAAAAGAAAAAAAGCGGTGTAAAGCTGGCTTTGGAAACCCGTTCTGCTTACCATGAGATACCCAACAGGCAAGAATTTAAAAAACTGTTTGACGTGTTCGGAAATAAAATTCATTGCTGGTACGATGTGGGACATGTGGCGCTTCAGTCAAAAATGGGGTTTATAAGATCTCCCCGTAATTTTTTAAGTGATTTCGACAGGTACATAGCGGGTATGCATATTCACGATTTAAAAGGGCTGGAAGACCATTTAATGCCCGGCGACGGCGGTCTGGATTTTAGCTTTTTAAAAGAATATTTTGAACGTGATGAAATACAGAAAGTTCTGGAAATTCATCCGGGGGTAGAAAAATCCAAAGTTAATAATGTGGGAAATTTTTTTGAAATAGCTTGTACAGATAAAAAAGGGGATAAACAATATGTCAGGACATTCTAAATGGCACAGTATAAAACATCAAAAAGCAAAAGAGGACAAGAAAAGAGGAAAATTATTTTCAAAATTAGTTAGAGAAATAACAGTTGCCGCAAGAGAAGGAGGGGGGGATCCTGATTTTAACCCCCGGTTGAGAATGGCCATAGACCGGGCGAATGATGCCAATATGCCCAAAGAAAATATAGACAAAGCTATAAAAAGAGGCACCGGTGAGTTGGAGGGGGTAGATTATATTGAAAAAGTATACGAAGGTTACGGCCCTGGAGGGGTGGCTGTAATAGTTAAGGTGACTACGGATAATAAGAACCGGGCTGCTTCACAAATCCGAAAAATATTTGATGAACACAACGGCAGTTTAGGGGAGAATGGGTGCGTAAGCTGGATGTTTAAGAGTAAAGGTTTTATCACCGTGGAAAAAGAAGTAATAGATGAAGACAGTTTAATGGAAAAATCAATTGAACTGGGGGTGGAAGATTTAAATATTGAAGATGAGTATTATGAAATTATTACTGAAGTCGATGACTTTGCAGAAGTCAAAGAAAAATTAGAAAAATTTGTAAGTATAGAGTCGGCGGATTTGACTATGATTCCCAATACATACATAAAATTAACCGGCAGGAAGGCGAAAACTATGCTCAAATTAATGGAAGCTTTAGAGAATAATGATGATGTTCAAAAAGTGTTTGCTAATTTTGATATACCTGACGAAGAAATTGAAAAGGTATAAAATATTTAGCTACGGAAATAATCTGTAAATTTTAAATTATAACTTGCCGGAAAGTTTTTTTATGCCATCCAGCCATTCTTGAGTATTATTCACCAGCCAGGCCGCAGAATCTCTCATACCGTCTGCGTCAGTGAAAGTAATTTTTAACAGGGGCTTAAATTTTGTTTTTTTAAGGTGAGACCTTACGGTATCAACTTGTACAATTCTGGAAATAGGGATATCAATAACCTTTTTAGGCATCCACATTTCAAAATATATTTTGTTTTTAGTTAAAATCAGGATCCCGTTTCCCCGTACTTGCCCGGCTCCCCTGGATTTTAGGCCGAAAAAATTAGCGGATGAAGAAATTCCAACAATATTTTTGTCTTTGAATTTTTTTAGGACTTGAGCTGTTCGTTTCTTTGCCAAAATTTTAACAATAATTATTAAGATAAAAAAGAATAGTATTCCCCCGACAATATAAATAAAAACAGGCATAGAGTTTTTTAAATAATATTTTTATAACATTAAAAATTAACCGGCATCCCGGGCGGTAACCCGGAGCATTTCATCGACTGTTGTTACGCCTTCTAAAACTTTATTGAGAGCAGCTTCCCGGAGGGTCTGCATTCCTTCCCTGCGGGCTATTTTTTTAATTTCTGCCGATGAAGCCTGGCGGTTTATTAGTTCCTGTATATCTTCCGTTATTTCCATTAATTCATAGACACCGGTTCTGCCGGAATATCCCGAACCCGAACAGTGGCTGCAGCCCTCTCCTTTGTAGAGGGTCACTTTCTTTTTCCCTTCTAAATCTTCTCTGGTTACTCCGTAAGTTTCTAAAGTTTCAGCATTTACTTTGTAAGGTTGTTTACAATTTGGGCAGACGGTTCTTAAAAGCCTTTGAGCCATAGCCATAGTTATAGTTGAGGAAATCTGGAAAGGTTTAATACCCATATTATCCATTCTGGTAACTGCCGACGGAGCATCATTAGTGTGGAGAGTAGCTAAAACCAGATGTCCGGTAAGAGCGGCGTTTACGGCAATTTCTGCCGTCTCTTTATCCCGGATTTCTCCTACCATTATTATGTCCGGATCCTGCCGCAGTAAGCTTCTTAAACCTGCGGCAAAATCTAAACCCACTTCCGGATTGGCCTGAATTTGGATGATCCCTTTGAGAACATATTCTACGGGATCCTCTATAGTGTTAATATTAACATCCGGCTGGTTTAAGGTAGTAAGAGCTGAATACAGGGTTGTTGTTTTACCGCTTCCGGTAGGACCTGTAACCAGAATTATTCCGTTTGGAGAATGAATTGATTTATCGAATTTGGTCAGGTCTTTTTTTTCAAAACCCAGCTGGGAAAGGTCAAGGCAGAGGCTGGAGGAATCCAGAACCCTGAGTACTACTTTTTCACCGAAATTTGAGGGAAGAATAGAGGTTCTTAAATCTACTTCTCGGTTACCGAACTTTACCTTAATCCGGCCGTCCTGAGGACGTCTTTTTTCGGCGACGTCAAGAGAGGCCATAACTTTAATTCTGGCCACCAAAGCGTTATAAATCTTTTTTGGGGGAGCTGGCTGAGTATGTAGCACTCCGTCTATCCGGTAACGAATACGAGCTGATTTTTCAAAGGGTTCTATATGTATATCCGAAGCCCCTTTTTTAATGGCGTTTAGAATAATAAAATTCACCATTTTTACCACCGGAGCACCTTCGGACTGGCGTTTTATCTTAGTTATATCCTGAACGCCCCCTTCCCCCACCTGTTTTTCCATAACTTCCAGGTTGTCATCCTCATTTTCCTGGCCGGCGTCAATTTCATCCAATATGGAACTGTAAGCCTGGGAAGTATCTATATCTTCTTCGCTGGGGGCTTGACCTCCGGAATTTTCCTGCCCCATCTGTTCTACAAAACCGGTACCGTAATATTTATCGATTGCTTTTTTTATTTCAAACTTAACCGCCAGAACCACTTCAATATTCATGCCCGTTATTGCTCTAAGATCATCGATAGCAAAGATATTTATAGGGTCCGCTATGGCTACCGTTAAGGTGTTGTTGGATTTATCTACGGGAATCAAATTTCTCCGCCGGGCGATTTTTTCGGGTACCTGTTTTAAAATTTTAGGATCAATATCTCCGTAATCTTTTAAATCTACATAGGATAAGTCGGATTTTTTACTGAGAAAAGCTTTAAATACGTCTTCGGTTATATAGCCTTCAGAAATTAGTACTTCCCCAAGATTTCCTCCGCCCTGTTCGACTTTTTCTTTAGCCTCTTTAAGTTGGTCGGAGGTAATTATACCTACATCTACCATATTATCAGTTAATTTGTTTATACTGGGAACTTTCATAACATCAATAATAACACCGGTTACGGTATTTTTCAAGAACCGTTATTTTATTAAATTTTTATTATTTGAAATTATCGAGATAAAACAGATAGTTTTAAAAAAATGTAAAGGGCAATAATCGCAATTATCATTACAATTAAAATAATATAGGCGGGTCTGTTTTGGTAAAATTAAATTATCAAAAATTTTAAAATATTGACTTTTTAGTTCCTTTTTTATATTTTAAGATATTATGAAAGATAAAATACAAATGGTAGATTTGGGTGTACAGCACAGGGCTCTTGAAGATGAAATATTTAAAAAGTGGAAGGAGCTTTGTGATTCCACCAGTTTTATACTGGGAGAAGAAGTGCAGAAATTTGAACAGGAATTCGCCGAGTTTTGCGGAACCGAGTATGCGGTGGGAGTAAGTTCGGGAACTTCCGCTCTACACGTTGCCCTGGAAGCTGTAGGCTGCCGGGACAAAGAGGTGGTTTCCACTCCGTTTACGTTTATAGCCACCAGTGAGGCGATAGTCCAGGCCGGGGGAAATATAAAATGGGTGGATATTCACCCCGATTATTATACCGTAGCCGAGGATGAACTGGAAAAGTCCGTTAATTCCAATACCGGGGTTATACTTCCGGTTCACATATACGGTCATCCGGCTCCCATGGATAAGATAATGGAGCTGGCAGAAACTTATGACTGTAAAGTTATAGAAGATTGTGCGCAGTCCCACGGGGCCAAATTCAAGGGAAGAAAGACAGGTTCTATTGGAGACCTGGGATGCTTTTCTTTTTATCCTGGAAAAAATATGGGTGCTTACGGGGATGCAGGTTGTGTGGTTACTGACGATGAAGAGCTTGCCCGGAAAGTGAGAAACTTAAGAGCCCACGGTGCTCCGGAAAAATATTACCATACCGATCTGGGTTTTAATTACCGGTTGGACGCTCTCCAGGCGGCAGTTTTAAGAATTAAATTAAAGCATCTTAAAAAATGGAATGAGTCCCGTCGAAAAATAGCTGAATTATATACCCGGGCATTAGAAGATACACCTTTAAAATTACCCCAAACCGATAAGGATAGCATTCATGTATTTCACCAGTATTCCATTTTGACCGAAAAACGGGAGGAGTTAAGCGAGAAACTGGAAAAAGACGGTATAGCTACAGCCATGCACTATCCCATTCCACTGCATTTGCAGCCTTCATTTGAATTTATGGAACTTGGCAGGGGCACTTTTCCGGTGGCCGAAAAAGTAGCTTCCCGGTGTTTATCCCTTCCTATGTATCCTGAACTTTCCGAAGAAAAAGTAAATTATATTACGGATAAAATAAAAGAATTTTATGAGTAAAAAATTAAAGGTAGGGGTTATTGGAGTAGGGCATCTGGGGAAATTTCACGGTCGCATTTATTCAGAATTTGACACTACCCAGCTGGTAGGGCTCTGCGATATAGATGAAAAAAGAGGAAAAAAATTTGCTCGTAAATACAAAACTGAATTTGTCAGTAATCCCGATGAACTTGCCCGCCGGGTGGATGCGGTAAGTATAGCTACTCCTACGGAGACTCATTACGAAATTGCCCGCCAGTTTTTAAAATCAGGGGTACATACTTTAGTCGAAAAACCTATTACCCAGGATTCCCGGTCCGCTGCTGAATTAGTGGAGCTGGCAGAAAAAAATGGTTTAGTTCTGCAGGTAGGTCACGTGGAAAGATATAATTCAGCTGTTAAAAAAGCCAGAGAGTATATAAATAAACCGGAGTTTATAGAAGTTAACAGAATTTCAAAATTTCCCGACCGGTCCCTGGACATAGGAGTTGTGCTGGATTTAATGATACACGATATAGATATAATTTTAAGTTTTGTCAATTCCCCAGTTAAAAAATTAGACGCTATAGGTACTCCCGTATTTTCGGATAAAGAAGATATTGCCAACTGCCGGCTGGAGTTTAAAAACGGGTGTGTGGCTAATATTACGGCCTCCCGGGTATCTTATAAATCAGAGAGAAAAATCAGAGTTTTCGAGGGAGATCGCTACCTATCCCTGGATTATGAAAAACAGAATTTTGTGGTTTATAAAAAGAAGCAAAAAGAAATAAATTCCCCCCGGGATGTAAAACGGATTTCCCCAAGAATAAAAAAAACTCAGCCTCTTCAGGAAGAGTTAAAAGATTTCATAACCAGTATAAAAGAAGAAAAAGAACCCCGGGTAACCGGAAAACACGGACTAACCGCTTTAAAACTAGCCATAGATATTACTAAAAGTTTATGAATGCCTTGCCAAAAAAAAAATCCTTGTTGTCGCCGGAGAAATATCCGGTGATAATCACGGCAGCAAATTAATTAAATCCCTTAAAAATAAAGATGATAATGTAACTGTCAGTGCTGTTGGCGGCTCTAAAATGAAAGAAATATGTGATAATTTTGAAGAGAATGTAGTGAATAAAGCCGCTACCGGATTTACGGAAGTTATAAAACAGATCCCCTATTTTTTTAAATTAAAAAACAGGTTGAAGAGAAAATATTTTGCTAAAGATTCAGAACATCAAATAGATGCTTTAGTAGTTATAGATTTTCCGGGATTTAATGTTAGATTAGCAAAGGTCGCCTACCGGTTGAATATACCGGTTTTTTACTATATTACCCCCCAGGTTTGGGCCTGGGGTAAGCGTCGCATAAAGCTTTTATCTAAAATATGCCGGAAGCTGTTTTGCGTATTTAAATTTGAAAAAGAAATTTTTGATAAAAAAGGAGGGAATGCGGAATTTGTAGGCCATCCCTTACTGGAAGATATACCTGAAAAAAACGATCTGGAGGTTTTGGATATGACCTCTGGTAAGGATTTAGTTGCTGTATTGCCGGGGTCAAGAGTAAATGAAGTAAAAAAACATCTACCGGTCATAAAAAAAGCTCTTACAGGTACAAAAGTGCAACCGGTTGTGGGAAGATCCGATTCGGTACCCCGGGATTTGATTGATGAAATTTATCCCGGTGTCCGGCAGACTGAAAATGTGTATGGTCTTATGAGCCAGGCAACAATAGGAATAATTTCTTCGGGAACTTCCAATCTGGAAGCCGCTCATTTGGGGTTACCGTTTATTACGGTATACAGTATTTCTGCCATCTCCTATCTTATGGCCAAGTATCTGGTGGATATTGATTATATATCTATGGTAAATATACTGGCCGAGAAAGAGGTGGTCACTGAGTTAATTCAGCATTCTTTTACCCCGGGGAGGTTAAAAAAAGAGGTGTTATTTTTGATAAACAATGCCCGGAAAAGAGAAAAAATGAAGGAAGAGTTTAAAAAGATAGATAAAAAACTGGGCCGGGGTGAAACTTCCCGGGAGGTAGCCGAATCAGTAATAGAAATAATTAGAGGAGAAAAAATATGATTGTGGTAACCGGAGCGGCCGGTTTTATAGGAAGTGCTATTATATGGAAGTTAAACCGAAATGGTCGAGAAGATATAATCGCGGTGGTTGAAAAAGAAAATTTAACCGGGGAAAAAAAACTTAACCTGGAAAATTTAGAGTACGGCTGGATGACCGGAAAACGGGAATTTTTAGAGGAAATAAAGAACGGAAATTTAACCGGGGATATAGAGGCTGTAATACATATGGGGGCCTGTTCTAAGACTACGGAAACGGATCGGGATTATGTAATGGATACAAATTACAGATATACCAAACAGCTGGCCGGTATTTGCATAAGTCGAAAGATACGGTTTATTTACGCTTCCAGTGCCGCTACTTACGGAGACGGCAGTGAAGGATTTGACGATTCTCATAATTTACTTAAAAGCTTAAAACCCCTTAATCTTTACGGGGAATCCAAACACAGATTTGATATATGGGCCCTGGAAAACGGTCTGCTGGATAGGATAGCTGGCCTGAAATATTTTAACGTCTACGGTCCGAATGAATACCACAAAGGAGAAATGAAAAGTTTTGTTCCCAAGGCTTACCGGCAGATAAAAGAGACCGGTAAGGTAAAGCTTTTCAAATCCTATCATGATAAATACGCCGACGGCCAGCAGGTCCGGGATTTTATATACGTAAAAGATGTAGTGGATATGACATTAAATTTTTTAGATAAAAAGGCTACGGGCATATTTAATATAGGAACCGGGCAGCCGAGGAGCTGGGATGATCTGGTAAAAGCTGTATTTAAAGCTCTGGGCAAAAAACCAAATATTGAGTATATAGATATGCCCGAAAATATTAAGGGCCAGTATCAATATTTCACTAAAGCCGATATGAATAAATACCGGGCTGCCGGGCTTAAATTTTCTCCCCGAACTTTGGAAGAGGGAATTTCTGACTATGTTAAAAATTATTTAAATGGGCGCCGTCGCCTGGGAGAAAAATAAATCCTTTTTTTCTTGTTTTTACCTCTGTAATTTGATAACTTATCCTTACTTTGTCGGTACATAAAAGTTTTAAAGGTTTTAAAATTCCTTCATGAAGAAAAAAATATTTACCGTAATAATTATAATATTATTTATAAGCCCTTTCGTTTATTGCCGGGAAGATTACTCCCAGCTTCATAAGTTAATAATTTCCTGGCAAATAGAACAAGCTTCTGATTTAATGGAAGATTCCCAGGATGTTCCCCCCTATATAAAAGGTTTATATGAATTTTATACCGGAAATTACAAAAAAGCTCTTAAATATTTTAACCGTTCATCTCCTAAACCCGATGAATGGATAAAACGTTGCCGGAATACTATAGCTACGGCAAAAAACTTTAAGAATTTAGATACTGAATATTTTACTGTAAGATACACCGGAAAAGATAAAGTCCTGGCTATGTATTTAAAAGATTTTATAGATGATGCTGCCCGGAGAGTATATGAAAAATTCGGTTGGAAACCGGATAACAGAAAAATAATTTTGGAAATATATCCTACCCGGGATAGTTTTAAAAAAGCCTCTACCCTAACTGATGGCCAGATAAAAGTTTCCGGAGCAATAGCAATCTGTAAATTTAATCGGCTTATGATTGCTTCTCCTAAGATTTTGACCTTCGGATATCACTGGCCCCAGACAATTACCCATGAATATATTCACCTTATAGTGGGAAAAATCACCGGCCTTGAAAATATGCCCCTGTGGTTTAACGAAGGACTGGCCAAATTTTACGAAGATATATGGGGGAAACATACCGGGAAGATCTCTCCGGTTGCCAGAAATTATATTATAGATGCTCTAAAAACTGATACAGATTGGGTCGATTTAGGGAAAATGAAATACGGTATGCCCACTCTGGACAGTTCCGATGAAGTTAAACTGGGGTTTGCCCAGGTACATGCCATGACAAAATATATCAAGGAAAAATATTCTGAAGAAAGCATAAAAGATATACTCTATTTATTGAAAGATAAAACCGCCAATCGAGCTTTTGGGGAAATTATAAAAAAAACAGGGGAAGAACTTTTTAAGGAGTGGAAAAATTATATAAAAAATGCTTCTCTTACTTATACAGCCGGAGCCACATTAGCAGGTTACTCTTTTAAAGAAGAAAAGGAAGATCCCATATCGCGGTATGTGGCTCACCGGGCCGAAACTGACCTTCGATTGGCTGGGAAATTTGAAAAAAGAGAAAAATACAATTTAAGTATAAAAAAATATAAAGATGCCTTAGAAAAAGACGAAGGTAATCATGTCATTTTCAATCGACTGGGAAGAGTGCAGCTAAAAGCTGAAAAGTTAGAAGCAGCCCGGGAGAGTTTGACAAAATCCATTATGAGAAATCCCGATTACGCCCCCCCCTATATACATTTAGGCGAGCTATACTTAATGGAAAACAATTACAGTAAAGCGGAAGAAAATTTGTTAAAATATGTTTATAGATCCCCGTTTAATCCCCGGGTACATAAAATGTTGCTTGAGGTTTATAAAAAAACAGGAAATAGAGAAAAAAGAGATAGAGAAGCAAAAATAAAGAGGATTTTAGATGGAAGTTAAAATTTTCCCCGCGGGCAAAAAATCCCAGCAGTTAAGTGAAAAATACAGTGAAATAAAGACAGTTGAAAATATAGAAACAGCGGATTGTGTTTTGATTACCGCTACTTTTATAGGTGAACTTAAAGATAATATTGAAAAATTCCCAGACAAAGATTTAGTGGTCTGGTGGCAGGCCAAAAAGTTACCTGAGAAGAAAATCCTAGACAGTTTAACGGATATATTTTTTTGCAAAACCGATGCACAACTATTGTATAAACTTAAAAGTACAGTCCCTAAAATAAGTAATGATGCCGATCGCAAACCTCTTACCGGGCTGCCCGGAAACCGGAGTATAAAAAAGAGACTGGAAAAGATAAGCAATGATAGTGATAAAGTAGCTGTCTATCTTGATTTAACGGATTTTAAACCCTACAACGAAGTTTACGGCTTTTCTGCGGGGGACAGCGTTATAGTGGGGTTTTCTGAACTGTTAAAGGGAATTTGCGATGAAATCGGAGGGGATGAAACTTTTTTAGGGCATATAGGAGGAGATGATTTTATAGCTATAATAAAAAAAGAGTATCTGGAAAAATTTTTTGAGAGAGTGGATACCGGATTTTTAAATATAAGAAACAGTTTTTACGAAGAGGGAGATATTGCCCGGGGTTCTATTATAGGATGGGACAGGAACGGCCAGAAAAGAAATTTTAAGCTTATGGGAATCTGCGGGGTTGGATTTTCTCCCAGGGACAGGAATCTGGATTCCGCCCGGAAAATATCCGAATTTGCCACCTATTTAAAAGATTCGGCTAAAAGTTTAAGGGACAGAGACAACATATTTATTACTCCCTCCGATATTAAAATAATAAAAAAGTCGCCCCAAAAATTTTTAACCGATAAGAATATTCCCCTGTACCACCGGAGAACGTTTGTGGAAGCCATGGGGGAGAGCGGTTTTTCCCACTACGGAAATATATTAACGGATCTTTTAGAAGAGAACATAGAAGGTTTTCTAAAAAAAAGTGTTATATTTGCCCTGGGAAGATTGAGATATACTCCATCTGAGGAAGTAATTTTAAAGTACGCCGGAGATGGCAATCCCCACCTCAGGATGAGAGCCGTGGAGGCCCTGGGTAATTTTGGGAAAGCGGAATACATTGATTTTATAGGTGAAAAATTAAGAGATAATAATAATTATGTAGCGGTGGCAGCGGCTAAAAGTCTTGCCGCCATAGGGCATCCGGATGCCCTGAAATTCTTAAAAGATGCTTCCCCCAAGGCGTCGGGATGGCTTAAAATAGAGTTTGTCATTGCCCGGACCAGACTGGGGGACCGGAGCGTCTCTAAAAAGATAGCTGATTTGCTAAACGACCCGGACCCGGTTTTTCGGAAGAAAGCGGGCCGGAGCCTTGAAAACATCCCCCATGTAGATAATTTTTTACTTTTGTACAAGCGGTTAAATAGGGAGAATGACAGGTATGTCCGGAATTCACTTATAATATCCGCATCCCGGATCATATCTAAGATACCGGGTTCTAAGATAAAGAAAATAAGAAAGAAAATATGGAAGCTCTATAAAAAAACTCCCGGTAACTTAAAATCTTATATTCTTCCGGGTCTCGGCCGGGTGAAATCCGGAAAGGCCCGAAAAGCTTTAAAAAATAATTTAAAATCCAAAAAATCCTGGGTAAGGCAGGCCAGTGTAAAAGGACTGGGAGAGTTAAAAGAGGAAGACAGTTATAAATTAGTACGTAAAAAACTTACCGATTATTCGGCCCGGGTAAGGGAAAGCGCGGCCCGGGCTATGGGGAAACTCGAGGATGTAAACGGTCTGGAGTATTTAAGGAAGTCCTTAAAAGATAAAGATAAGATGGTAAGAAAAGCAGCCTCCGGCTCGGTAATAAAGATAATCCGCAGAAGTTATGGAAAACCGAGAAGATAATAACAGGAGTTAAGCTGTGAAAGTTAAATTAATCTGCGGTATAATTTATAATTCCCGGGTAGAAGTAAAAAAAGTAAAGAAAAGATTATCCGGGGCTTTTTCAGATATCGATTTTAACAGTAAAATTATAGATTTTGATTTTACAAATTACTACTACGAAGAGATGGGCCGGCCCCTTAAAAGAGTGTTTGTAAGTTTTAAAAAATTAATACATCCTTCCCGGCTGGCGGATATTAAAAATAGAACAATTAAGATAGAAGAAAAATTTAAGAAAAAGGGCAGAAGAAAGGTCAATTTGGATCCCGGTTATTTAGAGGCGTCCAAGCTGGTTTTGGCCTCTACTAAAAATTTTTCTCACCGGATTTATTTAAAGGACGGTATTTACGGCGAGATAACTTACAGGTACGAAAAGGGGGAATTTACGGACCTGCCCTGGACTTTTCCGGATTACCGGTCAGATACTTATAAAGAAATTTTGGAAAAGATAAGAGCAGTTTATAAAGAACAGCTGAATAATCGTCGAAATAGATGAAACTAATTGTTACCCACAAAGGAGCGGATTTTGACGGACTGGCTTCACTGGTGGCCGCCGGTGTGTTAAATCCCGATTTCACTCTTTATCTTCCCGGGTCCCCGGAAAAAAAAGTAAGGGAATATATGGAAAAAGAAGAGTTACCGGCTAAGTTGAGCCGTTACCGGGATATACGGTATAAAAATTTGGAAGAACTTATAGTGGTGGACACCGGATATCTTAAGAGGCTGGGAAAAGTAAAAGATTTAATACGGGAGGATACCCGGGTATATATTTACGATCATCACCCTAAAACGGAAATGGATATAGAAGCCCACAGGACAGTACATAAATCCTGGGGAGCTACGGTAACTATATTTTTAGAAGAAATGATGAAGAAAAATATAGAGATAACTCCCCGGCAGGCTACCTTATTTATGCTGGGGGTCTATGAAGATACCGGATGTTTGACTTATCCTCTCACATCCGCCCACGATTTGGAGGCTGTCTCATATCTTTTAAAACAGGGAGCCAGTTTGAATAAAGTATCTGAATACGCCATACACCATATGGACGAGGAGCAGGTTCATCTGCTCAGTGAACTGTTGAATAACAAGGTGTTTATTAGCCTGGAACCCGAAAAAATTTTATTTACCTGGACCCGGTTGGATAATTATGTGGAGGAGCTTTCCGTGGTAGTGGGGAAAATTATGGATATATTGAATCCGGCAGCTCTTTTTGCCATATTAGAAATAAGAGAACAGATTATATGTATTGCCCGATCCAGTTCTGATGATATAGATGTGGGGAAAGTAGTTTCCCGGCTGGGGGGAGGCGGACATATGTCGGCGGCCAGCGTTAAATTCAATAGCCGGGACAAGAGTATAGTAGAGCTTAAGTCAGATATAAGAGAAATACTGTTAAACCGTAAAAAAGATATAATAAATGAGGGATATACCAGAATTATCCCTTCAAATCATTCGGTAAAGCGGGCCTACCAGACTCTTAATCATTTGAATCTCAGGTATGCGCCGGTTGGGGATAAAGAGGGGAATATTTACGGTCTGGTATTGAGGGAGGAGTTAGCTAAAGCTTTAAAGCACGATATGGGGGACCACCTGGTGGATGAGTTTATTACAGAAAAAGTTTCCGTTGCCGGAGAAAAAAAACTGGTTGACGAAAATTTCCCCCCTTCGTACGATACCCGGGAATATAAAATTAATCCGGTATTTAAAGATATCTCAGAAAAGCTGGATAATCAACTATCTGAAGATATAAAAAGGTTAATTAAAAAGATCAGCCGGGTGGCCGAAAATATGGGAGTCAATGTATACCTGGTCGGGGGTCTGGTCCGGGATATACTTATGGGGAATAGTCATAAAGATATTGATATAATAGTCGGGGGGGATGGGATAAAATTCGCAAAAGTATTAGCCGATAAACTGGGGGGGAGCTCTTACAATCACGGCAAATTTAAAACTTCCGTGGTTAAAACTTCAACCCGGGAGATAGATGTGGCCACCCTTCGCCGGGAGTACTACCGGGTTCCCGCGGCATTACCCGAGGTTGAAAAAGGGGATTTAAGGCAGGATCTTTACAGGCGTGATTTTAGTATAAATGCCATGGCTTTGCAGATTTCTCCTGCAGAAGAGTACGGAAAGTTAATAGATTATTTTGGCGGACTTGAAGATCTTTCGGATAAAAAAATAAGAATTTTGTACCCGTTAAGTTTTGTCGAGGACCCCACCAGGATTTTCCGGGCAATCCGGTTTGCCCAGAGATTCGGATTTAAATTAACCGCCCCCACCGTTAAGCAGCTTAAAAAGACCGTAAGTATGGATATCCAAGAACGGCTTACCCCGGACAGGATAAAAGATGAAATCGGACTTATACTAAACGAACCCGAACCCCATAAAATTTTAAAAAGACTGGATCAGCTTGGAGGGTTGAAATGTATTTCAGAAGAATTAAAAATTACCGGTAAAGTATACCGCAGTATTAAAAAATTTAATAAAAAATTAAAGGATCTTCCGCCGGATCTGCAGCAAAAAGTTCGAAAAAATAAAGATAAAATAATGCTCCTTATTATTCTCTCATCCCTTTCTGAAAAAGAAGGGGTAAGGGTGCTTGAGCAGTTTAATTTTTCCCGGAAAATAATAAATACGTTTAAAATGTTGAAAAAATATAAAAAGAGAATATCCGGAATTATCTCCCGGAAACTTTCCCGGGCCCGGATATTTAAATCTCTGAATTTTATGCCCCGGCGATCTTTAGAATATCTACTTTTTGTTCTGGAAAATGATAAAGGAAAAGAGAACGTAGTTAAGTATTTGACAGAGATATCCCTGATAGAACCAAAAATAAGCGGCGATGATTTAATAGAGATGGGATTTAAACCTTCCCCTATTTTTTCCCGGATTATCTATGCCCTGCGCATTGCCAGAATAAACGGTAAGCTGACCTCTTTAAAAGATGAAAAGAGATATATAAAAGAGAATTATTCCCACCTGAAAAGTTGACAATTTTATCCAAAATCAGTAAATTTTAAATTTAAGTGTTTATTGAATACCGGAGGTATTAATTTTTTAATGAATGAGTTGATATTATACAGACATATGATGGCCCCGCTTAATATGGCGCCGGCCCCGCTTTTAATAGTGCTATTTTTCTTTTCCGTGGTCCTTCACGAGGTGGCCCACGGTTATATGGCTTTAAGGTGCGGGGATCCCACCGCTAAATTAAGCGGCCGGCTTACTTTAAATCCTATTCCCCATGTTGATGTCCTGGGTACAATTATTGTTCCCCTACTAATGTATACTATGGGAGGATTTGTTATCGGCTGGGCCAAACCGGTCCCCATAAACCCCTACAATTTTAAAAATATTAGAGAGGGGACTTTAAAAGTAGGGGCCTCGGGGCCTTTGACTAATTTTGCGCTGGCCGTAGGTTTGGCTATTTTAGTATGGTTTTTAAATATTACAAATATTGCATCTACCGGGTTGGGTTTAACTTTAACGGCTCTTTTGGCCGGGGGGGTTACAGTTAACCTTATTCTGGGCTTATTTAATCTGGTGCCCGTTCCCCCGCTGGACGGATCCAGGATAGTAAGCACGTTGCTTCCCCCGGAGGCGGCCGAAAAATATGATCGCATAGAACCTTACGGTATTTTAATTGTGTTCTTATTAATTTCTCTTATCTGGCCGGTTATTATAGGTATTGGTAATATGGTATATAAAATATTATTCTGGGGGCTTCCGCTGTGAATGAAAAGAAAGGTATAATTTTAAGCGGGATGCGTCCCACCGGCAGACTTCACCTGGGTAATTATCTGGGGGCCCTGCAGAACTGGGTTAAACTTCAGGATGAGTACAACTGTTATTTTGAGATTGCCGACTGGCATGCCCTGACCAGTGAATTTAAGAATCCCGAGGCAATTAAAGAAAACTGCCGGGATATGCTCTGTGTATGGCTGGCCGTGGGACTGGATCCGGATAAATGCATTATGTTCAGGCAGTCGGATGTACCCCAGCATCTGGAGCTCTATTTTTTATTTTCTGCTATTACTCCACTGGGATGGTTAAAACGCTGTCCCACATACAAGGAGGCGCTGGAAAATATAAACAATGAGGATATTAAAAATTACGCTTTTTTGGGATATCCCGCACTCCAGGCTGCGGATATCGCCTTATACCGGGCCGACAGAGTTCCCGTGGGCGAAGACCAGCTGCCCCATCTTGAAATAACCCGGGAGATTATTCGCCGGTTTAATCATCTTTACGATACAGATATAATGATTGAACCGGAGGAAATTTTAACTAAAGTTGCCAGATTAAAAGGGACCGACGGTCGAAAAATGTCTAAAAGTTATGACAATACTGTATTTTTGACCGAAGAAAAGGAGGATTTAAAACAGAAAATAAACCAGATGGTCACCGATCCGGAAAGAATACGCATTGACGATCCTGGCCACCCTCAGGTATGCAGTATTTTTGATTATAAAAAAATTTTTGATGCTGAAAATGTACAGGAACTTGCGGATAATTGCCGGGCCGGCAAGATAGGGTGCGTTGAATGTAAAAAGCGTATGTATGAAAAAATGGAGGAATTTATCGGGCCGATAAGAAAAAAATACCGCTATTACAAAAACAACCCGGAAAAAGTGGACGAAATTTTAGAAAAGGGAAACAGATTGGCCCGGAAAGTTGCCCGGAGAAATTTAAACAGGTTTAGAAAGGCAATGAATTATGGCTGAGACGGCTACCTATCTGGATAAAAAGGATAAAGAATGGCGAGTGGATATAGAGTCTTTTGAAGGACCTCTGGATTTACTTTTACATCTTATACGAAAACACAATTTAGATATTTACGATATCCCCATAGCCCGGATAACAACTGAGTATTTAAAGTATGTGGATAAAATTAAAAAATTTGATTTAAATCTCAATAACGTGGGGGATTTTATGGTAATGGCCTCTATATTGATGAGGATAAAGGCCAAAACCCTCTTACCTCAACCCCAGGAGAGTGATGAAGAGGAAGATCCCCGGGAAATGAAACGCCGGCTGGTAGAAAGACTGGTTGAATATAAAAAATTTAAAGAATCCATAGAATTTTTTGAAGACCGGGAAAAACACAATGAAAATATAATATCTTTAAACCAGTATCCTTTAAAAGAATTCGGGCGTACGGTGGATGCCACTTTATTTGATTTAATTGATGTTTTCCGGGAGTTGATAGAAAATGCCTCTGATGAAGTAAAAGATATTATAACCGAAGAGTTTACCGTAGATGAAAAGATAAGATTCATAATGGATAAGGTTGAAAAAAAAGCCAGCTTTACGCTGAGTGAAATAGTAGAGCCGAATAGCTCGAAGATGGAATTGATAGTAACTTTATTAGCTATACTGGAGCTGGTGCGAACGCATCAGATATCAATACAGCAGAAAAGCAAATTTACAGATATATATGTTGAGGAGTACAATTAGTGGAGGGCAGAGAGTTAAAAAATATTATAGAATGCCTATTGTTTGTATCTTCTAAACCGGTAACCGTAAAGGAAATAGAAAAAGTTTTTGAAGAATCTTCAAAAGACCTTGATAATCCCAAAAAAGAGATAAAAGATACCCTCAAGGAATTAGCGAAGGAATATGATGTTGAGGGTAAACCGATATTTATTCAAAAGATTGCCGGTGGCTGGAGAATGGCCACCCGGGAGAAATACGGCGGCTGGGTAAAAAAACTTTATTCCAAAGAGACCACTTATAATTTAAGTAAAGCTGCTTTAGAAAGTCTGGCTATTGTAGCCTACCGTCAGCCTGTTACTACCAAAGAAGTGGAAGCAATAAGAGGGGTTTCCTGCGGGGCGGTTTTGAGAGGTTTGCTGGAAAAAAAGTTGATAAAAATTTCCGGACGTAAAGAATCTATAGGACGTCCTATTATATATAAAACCACTCAGAAGTTTTTAGAATATTTCGGTCTGGAATCTTTATCTGATCTTCCTCCTTTAGAGGAGATGGGAATAGATGAGAATATTGAGGAGATTATCAATGAAGAAATTGCGCAATAAAATAGATGAGATAGATAATAAGATAATAGAGCTTTTAGATGAACGGGTTAAATATATAACAGAAATTAAAGAGAAGAAACTTAAAAACGATAAGCCTGTATATTCACCGGCAAGAGAAAAAGAGATAAAAGAGAGAATTAAGAAATACAGTCCTGAAGATGGGTTTCCGTTAAAAGCTAAAATTAATATTTTTAACGAGATATTTGCCGCCTCCCGGGCCATGCAGAAGGAGCTTACAATTAGCTTTTTAGGACCCCGGGCCACGTTTACCCACCTGGCTGCAACCAGGCAGTTTTCAGAGCACTGTAAATATAAACCGGTTTCCGGAATAGAACTGGTTTTTAATGAAGTGGAAAAAGGGCGCGCTGATTACGGGGTAGTTCCCGTTGAGAATACTACTGAAGGAATAGTATCCCATACCCTGGATATGTTTATAGATTCAAACTGTAAAATTACGGATGAGTTATTGATGGAGATATCTCAAAATCTTTTGTCCAGAGAAAAATCTCTTGATTCAATTGAAAAAATATATTCCCATCCCCAGGCTTTTGCCCAGTGCCGGAAATGGCTGGAAGAAAATATTCCGTCAGCCCGGATTGTTCAGGAGACATCAACTGCCGCGGCCGCCGAACGGGCGTCCAGAGAGGATAATTCCGCGGCTATAGCTTCGGTAATGGCGGCCAGTCTTTACGGTTTAAATATTATATCTGAAAGTATTGAGGATATACGGGAAAATATAACCAGGTTTTATGTAATAGGAAAAGATATACCGGTTCCGTCCGGAGACGATAAAACTACTATTATGTTTTCTGTAAAAGACAAAGTAGGTGCTCTGCACGATATGTTAATACCTTTTAAAACTCATTCCATCAACCTGACTAAGATTGAGTCCCGTCCCTCTAAGAATAAGGCCTGGGAATATATATTTTTTGTGGATTTTGAAGGACATATCGAAAACCCTCAGGTTAAAAAGGCGTTAAAGGAACTTGAGAAAGATTGTGTTTATATTAAAGTGCTGGGCTCCTATCCGGCAGCCAGTAATACTTTTGGAGGTACCCTGTGAAAATCCCCGAGCCCCGAAAAAATGTTAAAAATTTTTCGCCGTATATACCCGGTAAAAGTATAGAAGAAGTAAAAGAAGAACAGGATATTGAAAATGTTGTAAAACTGGCCTCGAATGAAAATGCCTGGGGAGTTTCTCCTAAAGCTGTAGAGGCTGTAAAAAAAGAAGTGGATAAAGTTAATTTATATCCCCGGTCGGTAAATACCAGTTTAAATGAAAAAATAGCTCAAAAAGCTGAAGTTTCCCCCGATTCTGTTATTACCGGTAACGGAACTGATGAATTAATAGAACTTTTAGCTAAAACTTTTTTATCCGCTGAAGATAAAGACAATATAGTTATTTCTGAAAATTCATTTGCCAGATATAAAATGGCCGCTAAACTTATGGATACGGAAATTAAAAGAATAAAACAGAAAAATTTTCATATAGATATCCGGGGACTTTATAAAGCAATAGATTCAAACACAAAACTGGTTTTTATAGATAATCCCTGTAATCCCACAGGTACAATACTTAAAAAAGATGAGTTAGAATATTTTTTAGAGAAAATCGGCCGACAAAATAATCCGCCGTTAGTTGTTTTAGATGAAGCGTATTATGAATATGTAGATGATAAACACTATGAAACCGGGTTAAATTTTTTAGATGGTAAATGTCCCCTGATAGTATTAAGAACATTTTCAAAAGTGTATGGCCTGGCCGGCTTAAGAATCGGTTACGGGATATCCGATGTTAGGATAATCGATTTGATAAACCGGATAAGGCCGCCTTTTAACACCAACCGACTTGCTCAGGTCGGTGCTCTTGGGGCTATCGAAGACGATAGTTTTGTGAACAAAACTGTAAAGCGGACCAGGGAAGAAAAAGAGTTTATGTATAATGAATTGGATGAACTGGGGGTAGAATATATTCCGTCGCAAACCAATTTTGTCCTTATAAAAGTAGGGCAAAAAACGGATAGGAAAATTTGCCAGGAAGCTTTAAAAAAAGGTATAATTTTAAGACCTCTCGGGGGTTATAAGTTGGAAGGATATATTAGGGTTACCATAGGTAAAAGAAAATTTAATAAAGTTTTAATAGAAGAACTGAAAAAGTATATTTAAAATTTTTAGAAAGGAGAAATTAAAATATGATACTTACATTAAGAGAAGACGTCAGTGAAGAGGAAATAGAACAGATTAAAGAGAAAGCAAGAGAGTTGAATTTTTCACCGGAAGTTTCCCGGGGGGAAGAAAAGACCATTGTTCTTGTAAAAGGAGAGCAGGCAATAGTATCCCGGGAGCGGTTTGAAGCTTTTAAGGCGGTAACGGATATTACCCCTATTTCCGAACCCTATAAACTTGTTTCCAAGCACTGGAAGAAAAAAAGTGTTATAGATGTGGACGGAGTGAAAATAGGAGGCAAGAATATAGTGCTAATGGCCGGCCCCTGTTCTGTAGAGGATGAAGAAAGCACATTAAATATAGCCCGGTCGATAAAAAAATCTGGCGCCACTATGCTCCGGGGAGGGGCATTTAAACCCCGGACTTCCCCGTACTCCTTTCAGGGCCTGGGACTGGAAGGCTTGAAGATTCTTAGGAACGTCGCCGAAAAAACCGGGCTTAAAGTAGTTACCGAAGCCATGAATATAGAGCAGGTAGATATGGTTGAAGAATATGCCGATATTATTCAGCTCGGGGCCAGAAATATGCAGAATTTTGAACTTTTGAAAGCATGTGGTAAAATAGATAAACCCATACTCCTAAAAAGAGGTTTTTCCAATACAATAAAAGAGTTTTTGATGAGTGCTGAGTATATAGCTTCTGAAGGTAATGAAAATATAATACTCTGCGAGAGGGGTATAAGAACATTTTCAGATCATACCCGGTTTACGCTGGATATTGCTGCAGTACCCGTGCTTAAAGAACGGACCCATCTGCCGGTGGTTATCGATCCGTCCCATCCGGCCGGAAAGCGGGAATTGGTTCCCCCGCTGGCTAAAGCGGCTATAGGCGCAGGAGCTGACGGTCTTATAATCGAAACTCACGAGACCCCTCAGACAGCAGCATCCGACGGTGCCCAGACTCTATTTTTAAACCAGTTTGAAGATCTGGTTAAAGATTTGAGAAAGATAGCTGAAATTTCAGATCGGAGTATATGAAATATAAGAAATTTACTATAGTGGGAGTAGGTCTCATCGGGGGGGCTATAGGACTGGAAGTAAAAGATAAAAATCTGGCGGAAGAAGTCTGGGGATGGGGTCGAAACAAGGATCATCTGGACCTGGCTATTCACCGAGGAGCCTGCGATGAGGTAACTACGGATTTAAAACAGGCGGTTACGGACAGCGATTTTATTGTTCTGGCAACCCCTCCTAAAGTTATAAAAAAGCAGTTAACCCAGATAAAATCTTATTTAAAAAAAGAGGCGCTGATAATAGATGTGGGAAGTGTTAAGCAGACTATAGTGAAAGAGGCCGAAAAAAGTTTAAAAAATTTGCCTGTTGAATTTGTTGGTTGCCACCCCATGGCCGGTTCTGAGAAGACAGGTGTAAAAAATACTTACAAAAATATGTTTAAAGATGCACCGTGTATTGTAACGCAGACGGGATATAATACAGAAAAAAAAGTTTCTCAGGTAGCGGATTTTTGGAAAAATCTGGGAGGCAATGTCATATTTACAGAACCCGAGGAACATGATTTAATGGTGGCCTTTGTCAGTCATCTGCCCCACATAATGGCAACTTCTTTAATAAATAGCACTTATATAAACATTAAAGACGGGGAAAAAATAGGACAAATTTCAGGCCCCAGTTTTAGAAATATTACCCGGTTCGGGGCGGCTTCCGAAGAACTGTGGAGTCAGATTTACCGGGAAAATAAGAGTTCTGTATTAAAAACAGTTAGGGAGTTAAAAAAGAGTTTGGAAAAATTTGAAAAAATACTTAGCGGGGGAAATTCAAAAGAGTTGAAAAAAATATTGAAAAAAGCACGTTTAAAGAGAGAGGAGCTATAATGTTGGGCATTTTTGGTTTTAATAAAAACAAATACCGGGAGATTGAACCGGTAAAGCGGATCCGGGGAAATATAGAGGTGAGTGCGGATAAATCACTGTCTCACCGGTCCATTATTTTTACATCTTTGGCCCGGGGTAAATCAGTCATAAAGAATTTTCTGTATGCCCAGGATTGTATAAATACTTTAAAAGTCTTTAAGAAACTGGGAGTGGATATAACCCAAAAAAAGGACGGTACCCTTGTAGTTCAGGGTGAGGGACCGCATGGACTTAAAAGGCCCAGGGGAAAAAAACTGTATTTTGGAAATTCGGCCACAGGTATGAGGTTAACTGCGGGAATTCTTAGTGCTCAGGATTTTTCTACTGTCTTAAAGGGCGATCAATCTTTAATGGAAAGGCCCATGAGACGTATTACAGTACCTTTAACCCGGATGGGAGCTCATATTTCGGCGCGCAACGGGAATAAACCGCCGCTTAGAATAGAACCGTGTGACAGTATTAAAGGAATAGAATATACTTCACCGGTCTCCAGCGCCCAGGTAAAATCCTCTATTCTTCTGGCCGGGCTGTATGCCGGGGACAATACCCGGGTAACTGAACCTTTTAAATCCCGGGATCACACCGAAAGGTTAATGAAATATTTTGATGTTCCCCTAAAAGTAGACGGAAATACCGTAGAATTAGAAGGCGGTAATACCTGGGAGGGAAAACCGGTTTCAATACCCGGAGATTTTTCATCGGCAGCTTTTTTTATAACTGCCGCTTTACTGGTCCCCGACAGCGAACTTAAGATAGATAATGTGAATCTCAATCCCACCCGGACCGGATTTTTAAATATTTTGGAAAAAATGGGAGCTGATATAGAAATCGAAGATAAAAAAACAGTCTGTAATGAATTGGTGGGGAATATTTTAATAAAGTATGGAGAACTTGAGGGGATAAAATTGGGGCCCGAAGATGTGCCGTCGGTTATAGATGAGATTCCTTTAATAGCTTTACTGGCCACCCGTGCAAAAGGTAAGACTATAATGGATGGGCTTTCGGAACTTAGAAAAAAAGAGACCGACAGGCTACACGCAATAACTACTCAATTAAATAAACTCGGACAGGCTGTTATAGAACAGCGAGATTCTCTTATAGTCGAGGGCAAAAAAAGTCCGATAAAAGGTGAACAGGTACAGAGTTTTAAAGATCATCGTATAGCAATGATGCTGGCGGTAGCCGGTTTGATAGGATCCGGGAAAGTAAAAATCGATGATGTAAACTGTATAAAAACTTCTTTTCCCGAATTTTTTAATTTAATGGAGGAAATTAGTGAACAATAATAATTCCAATAATTCAATAATAACTATTGACGGTCCTGCCGGGGCGGGGAAGACCACAATAGCAGAGATGGTAGCAGAAAGAATTAATTATAATTATGTTGATACCGGGGCTATGTACCGGGCTATGACTTTAAAGGTATTGCGAGAAAGTGTACCTTTTGCAGAAACCGTGAAAATAGAGCAGCTGGCCCAGGAAACAGATATCGGTATAGATTTTATCGATGGGGAGATGTCTATTTTTCTGGACGGGAAAGATGTGACAGAAAAGATAAGAAGTGAAGAAGTTACCGACAATACTTCACTGGTGGCCGCAATTCCCGGTGTTAGATATAAACTGGCGAAAATACAGAGGGAAACCGCCGATAAATTTAATAAGGTAATATTTGAGGGAAGGGATATGGGGAGTATAGTTTTTCCGGATGCCACCCTAAAAATTTATCTTGATGCCAGTATTGACGAAAGGGCCCGCCGCCGTTGGGAAGAATTAAAAGATAACGGAATTGACGTTAGTATGGAGGCTCTGAAGAAAAAAATTAAGAAAAGGGATAAACGGGATGAATCCAGAGGACTGGCTCCCCTCAGGGTACCTGAAAACGCGGTAATCATAGATTCTACTAAGATGTCACTTAATGAGGTAGTGGACAAGATAATTGCTCTACTGGATAGCTAGAACTTTAGCAGTTATATTATTTAAGGTTTTTTTCCGGCTAAAAATAACCGGGAAAGATAACATTCCTCCCGGAGGTTTTATAATAGCCTCCAACCACAGTTCTTTAATTGATCCCCCGCTCATGGGGGCTGTTTTTTCGAGGGGAGTATACTTTATGGCCAAGAAAGAGTTATTTGAAATTCCCGTATTCGGGAAACTGATAAGAATGACTCATGCCTTCCCGGTAAACCGGGGCCGCCCGGGTCCGGAAACCATCAAACGGGCTTTAAAATTGTTAAATACCGGAAAGATACTTCTTATATTCCCGGAGGGAACGAGAAAGTCCCGGAGGGCCCGTCCGGGCGTTTCCATGCTGGCTCATAAAACGTCGGTTCCCGTACTTCCCGTAAGAGTAATAAATAATGCCCGGGTAAATGAACTGGCCCCCCTCAAAGTTAAGATAGGCCAAAAGCTTCAATTTCCCCGGCCTCCGGCTGGAAAAGTAGATACAAAAGAGTACAGAAATTTTGCCGGAAAAGTTATGGAGAGAGTCTATTCTCTTTAAGGGTTAAGTAAAAAGTAGAAGTTGCTGGGCTTGATTTAATTGTCCGCAGATAACCGAGTTTATACCTTTCCCGTATTTTAGTATAGAATCAGCCAGTTTGTTTGCTTCTTCTTGTCTTTCCGGTAAAACCTTATTTAAAATAACTGCAGTTCTGGTAGCCGGCGGCCTATTTTTTAGCAGGCCTTTAGGTTTATTTAGCAGGGCTACTATATCTTCCGGCTTTATAGTATCGCCGATTGATTTTTCGGTAATTCGAGCTACATTCTGGGGCCGGTGTACATTTTTTTTGTTTAGTTTTTTACCTATGATGTCAAACCCCACAACTACGATAAAAAAAGTGGTGCAGTGGGGAACAGGCGGTTCGTGGGTGTGTGGAGCTTTTAGGGACCGGTTTTTCGCTCCGTCAGCTTCTACTAACATGTAGTCAAAATTCACATCTCTGTTAAGCCGGTCAACTTTTTTTGGTTTAATCCCCTTTAATTTATTCCCCCGGACCTTTCTTTTTACTATCAGTAAGGGTTCCTGGGTAATCCTGGCCTCAATATTTTCGATCAATTTTAAATTTAAATTTTTAGAGTACCTGAGCATATCAAATTGTAATCGTTCAATATGGGTGGTAGTAGTAAGTATTATTTTTTTATTCTGTAATTGAAGTTCTTTAGCCAGCCGTAAAAGGGTTGAGGTTTTTCCGCCGCCCCCCACTATAGAAATTACATCTTTATGGGGATGAAGTTTTAAAGCCTCGCAGAGAAGATCCTGGGAGCGTTTTTTAATCACCTATACTCTTTTTCTTTTGCAAAAGAGATAAGATTTTTTCCGGCGAGAAGGGCCAGCTTCTCAGCCATATTCCCGTGGCATCGTGTATGGCATCGGCAATGGCCGGCGCCGCACCGTTGGCAACTACTTCTCCTATGGACTTGGCTCCGTAAGGTCCTAAATGGTCGTCGGTATAGACCAGTTTAGCTTTAAAATCGTCGGGAAGTTCGCTTATCATGGGGATTTTATAATCCAAGAAATTGGGATTGATACATCTACCGTTTTCATCAAATTTAAGTTCTTCATAAATTGAATGGCCTATTGTCTTAAGAACTCCGCCGTAAATCTGTCCTCTGGCCAGTTTCGGGTTTATGGGAGTGCCCGAATCGTGGAGAGCGTAGTATTTGTCTATATTTATTTCCCCGGTATTTTTATTTACGGATACCTGTACGAAGTGGGCGGCGTAGGGTATGGGGGCTTCGTCGGTTGTAAAAGAGCCCTTGGATATGAGCTGTCCGGAACCCGTGCCGCTTTGGGTCTTGCGGGCTATTTCTAAAAATGATTTTTCTTTACCGCCGCCGACCACTTTTCCGGGTTTTTCCAGCCGGAGCTCATCAATATTAACCTCCATCATTTCGCTGGCTTTCTCCAGAATAAGTCTTTTCATATCTTTGGCGGCGTTATATACCGACATACCGCTAAAATATGTCCCGCTGGAAGCATAGGATCCCACGTCAAAAGGTGTGGTGTCCGTATCAGCGGCGGTTACGGCTACCTGGTTTAAATCTACTTTTAGAGTTTCGGCGGCAACTTTTGCTGCAACCGTATCCAGGCCCGTACCCAGATCCGTCCCCCCGAAAAGAACCATAAAATTTCCGTCTCCAAGCATTTTTACGGTGGCATTTCCCGCATCTATGCCCGGCAGTCCGGAACCCTGCTGAATAATGGAAACACCTTTTCCGGTCAGTATATTAGGATTATCAGACCGGGGAGATTCTTTCCAGTTAATCATCTGTTTTCCCTCTTTTAAAGCCTGGTGTATACCCGAAGAGGAGACCACCTGGGCTATACCTTCCTGCCCCTCTCCCAGCTGTTTTAAAATTTCAAGCCGGTCACCTTTTTTTACACCGTTTTTTTCTAAAAGTTTTACATGGTCTATTCCCAGCTTATCGGCCAGCTCCGCTGCGGCCAGCTGGAGGGCGTAAGAGCCCTGGGGCGCGCCGTACCCCTGGTAGGCCCCGGAAATAACGTTATTGGTGTAATAGACCTGAACATTAAAAAAGGAGTTGTCGCACTTAAAAATTGGAAGGGACTTTGAACAGGCGTTCATGGGAACCGTAAGACAGTGGGGACCGTAAGCTCCGGCTTCCGCTTTTAAATTCATATCTATTGCCGTCAGGGTGCCGTCTTTTTTTGCCCCCATTTTAACTTTAATTTTCATCTTATAACGGGGCCTGGTTATAAATTCTTCTTCTCTGGTATATCTTAAGTAGGCCGGTTTACCCGTTATCCAGGAAACCCAGGCCGGAATATCCTCTAATACCATATCCTGTTTGGAACCGAATCCCCCGCCTATTTTTTCTTTTATAACCCTTATCTTTGATTCATTTACATCCAGTATTCTTGACAGAAGACGGCGTACGTGAAAAGGAACCTGTGTGGGGGTGTGTACTATTAACCGGTCATTAATAACTTCAGTATAGGCAAGATGGGGTTCTAACGGGGAGCACTGAACCCGTGCGGATTCGTATTCCCGTTCAACTACTTCGTCGGCTTCCCCTAAGCCCTGTTTTAGATCTCCTATCCCGCCGGAATTAGAAGCGGCGATGTTATTTTTAAGATCGGTTCCGATATCAAACTGGCTGGTACAGTCATTTTCGGTGTGGACCTGAGGGGCGTTTTCGGCAGTGGCCTGTTTCATGGTAAAAACAGGTTCAAATTTTTTGTATTCTACTTCTATTAAATCCATAGCTTTTTGGGCAGTTTTCTCATCAACCGCGGCTACTACGGCCACCCGGTCCCCGACAAATCTAACTTTTTTATCTATCAGTCTCCTGTCATAAGGAGAGGGTTCGGGATATCCCTGGCCTGCGGTATTGTACAACGTATCCGGAGCGTTTTTGTGGGTAACTACCAGTTCCACTCCTTCCAGATTTTCGGCTTTGGAAGTATCTATATTTTTTATAAGAGCATGAGCATGGGG
>JBNJDT010000001.1:0-105644 GCA_051745145.1 Elusimicrobiota bacterium | reverse complement strand
TCGTAAGTGTAGTACCTGATATCAGCAATATTTCCATCTGTGGATATCCATAAAGTTTTATCCGAAAAACTCCAGTTCAACTGGGCATCAACAACATTTTCCCAGGCCCGGGTAATTATTGCTTCTAAAGGCAAGTACGTTATCCCATTGATTATGCGGGGATATTTTCTCATTTTTCGGTTTATACCCTCTATGCGGACTGCTTTTTTGCCAATTGTAAATTGTACCTGCCGGGCCGGCTTTGTGTTCCAGGACAGGATTATTTTTTTATCCTGTTTATTATAATTGAGGTCAGCCCCGAAAATTTCCGCAACATCGGAAGCTTTCAGGTATCCCATTCTGTTTATTAAAAGAAGTCCGATCTCACGTGTTATTTTACCGTCTCTATTTATATTTATATCGATAGTTTTATCGGCTGCCGATATGTGACTAGCCGATAAAATATAGAAAACCGACAGAAATAAAAATTGTATTTTAAATTTTCTCATAGAAAAAATAATAACTAAAAATTACTTAAAAAACAAGTTATAAAATAAAAAAAAGATAATAAATTATTTATTGCTAAAAAGTTGAAAATTTAAAGACTTGCAAATTATATTTAAAAAAATAAGCCTATATCTGTATTTATACATGTACTTAAATTCTTTATTTTTAACGAGGATAGAATATAGATTTGCTAAAATTATTTTTTATTGCTAAAATTCATTATACTAATTTTGTGACTTTAATCATAGAAGAAGATAATATTATATGTTATGATTTTAAAGATAATAGAATAATTAAGTATAATGTATTATAATGTGAGTAGGGGGCAACAGGAAAGTTAAAGAGGAGGAAAGAAAATAAGTTTATAATGTTTTTTGAATTTAAAGACAGATTCACAAAGATACTTATTGTTATATTTTTATTTAATTTATTACCTTTTTCAGAATTATTTGCTGATAACGGGGAAGAACAGGTGGGGGAGTTGACAGCTTCCGGTGAAAGTCCGGTTAATTTACTGGAAATAAGAGTAGAATCCGGAGATACTCTGTCAAAGTTTGCGGATAAATATTTAGATGACCCCCAAAAATGGCCCCAGTTATTAGAGTATAATGAGATACCTTCGGGAGACCCCAATCTAATCGTTCCCGGCGAGAAATTAAAAGTCCCCGAGGAGTTAGTTAAGGATGAAATTGCGGACATAATCCATATGCGAAATGACGTGCGCATGCGCAGGCAGGATACAGCTTCCTGGGAAGAGGCGGATATGTATCAACGTCTTTACCCGGAAGACGGTATAAGGACAGCGGCAAATTCCGGAGCCAAATTGGAGTATTTAAAAGGCGGAGTCGCCGATATAGGGGAAAATTCGTTAGTATTTTTGAAACCGGATGAGACCAGGGATGATATTGTGGAAGTAGAAGCAGGCGAACTGTATGCAGAGGATATAAAGGTTTTAACAGAAACCGCGTCAATTGACCCTAAGACCGGGTCCAAATATAAGACCGTTGTCGATGAAGAACAAGCTACAACTTTAAGTGTGTACGAGGGAGAAGTTGATTTTATTTCGGCGGGAGAGATGAAGACAGTTGAAGAAGGATTTATGTCGGAAGCTAAATTAAATGAAGCTCCTTCCGACCCTATGAAGTTACCGGACCCTCCGGAAATTAACGAGGATGAATTTAAAGACGGTGAAGCTCAAAGTACTGTACAGTCTTCTTCGCAGTTAGATATTGAGAAGATGGTATCCAGAGTATCCTCAGGGGATAAAGAACAGTCTTCGAATCAGAATGAGTTTGAGAAAGTACATATTCAGATAGCTCAGGATAAAGATTTTTCCAGGGTAGTGGTTGACAGGAAAGTTGATAAAGTAACTCCGGATGATATTAAGGAAGATTTAATGGACGGTGAGTACTGGTGGCGCGCTGCTTTTGTAAATAAAAATGGAGTCGGGGGTGAATTTTCTGATCCCATGCCCATGATTGTAGATACCAACCCGCCAAGTCTTAAGATCAGCAATCCAGCAGATGGAGAAAAAATTGCCAAAAACATTATTTCTCTAAAGGGTAAAACTGAGCCGTATGCTAAAGTGGTGGTCAATGATAATAAGGTTAAAGTAGATAATGACGGGAATTTTGTAACAGCGGTGAGAATTAAAGTGGGTGAAAATAATATAAATGTAAAAAGCCGGGATACGGAAGGAAGAGTAACCGAGAAAAAATTAACTGTGGAGGGAACTCCGCAAATAAAAACAAATTCAGACCAGGAAATGTTAGTTAAAGCTGGTATAGCAGCTTCAGCTTTAAGTGTAGTGGCAATTGTTTTATCAATTCTGCAGTGAGTGAAAATAGAGTAAAAATAGTTGTCGGAGATGAAAATAAGGATGCCCGCTTTCTGATAAAGGTATATTTACGTGATTATAACGTAGATGTATTTGAGGCCCGCGACGGCAAGAGCTGTTTAGCACTTATAAAAGAGCACTCTCCGGAACTTATTTTTTTAGATTATATACTGGATAAAATTACCGGCTATGAGCTTGCGGAACTACTTGCTAAAAAAGAAGCTTACAAGGACATACCTGTTATAATAATGACCAGGGAGGGTTTTGATTTAATTGAGGACAGGTGCGGGGTGGATGAATATTTAGCTAAACCTTTTGAAAGAGATCAGTTTCTTAATACAATAGAGCGTCTCCTTGGAGAAGATGAACTTCCTCGCAAAAAAATGGCAAACTCAAATAAATCGGAGGGGGAAAAATCCAAAGAATCTGATAAAAAGGCTGCCGGAGATTCTGACGGGGGAAAACAAAAAATATTGATAGCAGATGATGAGAAAAATATTTTAAAGCTTCTGGAAGTAATCTTATCCGGTAAATACGAATTAGAGATGGCGGAGACTGGAGTTGAACTTTTTAATAAGGCTAAAGAAGACAGCTATGATCTTATAATATCAGATGTTGTGATGCCGAAATTAAGCGGCTGGAAGAGTGTTAAGAAAATAAGAGAGGCCGGTATAGACGTTCCCGTTATATTTAATTCTGGTTTGGTGAAGGATAAAAAACTTTATGAAACTTTAAAACCCGAAGGACCATCCGCTTTTATTTTAAAGCCATTTAAAAAACAACAAGTACTTACTAAAGTAAAAGAAATGCTGAAGAAATGACCCCCCTGAAGCTTGAACTATATAAAATTTTAAATAAAATTTATCAGTAAAACAGCGCCCGTAGCTCAACTGGACAGAGCGGCTGACTACGGATCAGCAGGCTGGGGGTTCGAATCCTCTCGGGCGCTCCAAATTTAAGTGAATTTCAATAATGTATCAGGACAGAAATAATAATAAGTATATGGAAAAAGCTGTTGAATTAGCCCGGCAGGCTAAAAGAAACGGTGAAATTCCGGTGGGAGCCGTGGTAGTTTATGACGATAAGGTAATAGGGGAAGGACAAAACTGTCAAATTGGGTGTAATGATCCTACGGGCCATGCTGAAATTGTGGCTTTAAGAGAAGCAGCTAAAAATATCGGCAATTTTCGTCTGGACGGCGCAAAAATTTTTTCAACTGTAAAACCGTGCCCAATGTGCGTGGAAGCAATAAAAAGAGCCCGTATATCAAAAGTTTTTTTTGGAGCCCGCAAGGCAAAACCCGCTTCTCATAAATTGGAATACGGTAGATTAAACTCATATTCAAAAGAGTGCAAAAGTTTAATAAAAAATTTTTTTAAAGATAAAAGGAAGTAATGTTATAAATAAAATAAAAGCGGAGGGGTGGCCGAGTCTGGCTAATGGCGGCGGTCTCGAAAACCGTTGTGCCTTTACGGCACCGGGGGTTCAAATCCTCTCCCCTCCGCCATATTAAAGATAATCGTAAAATGAAAAAAAGCATCAAATATACAGTAATAGTTTTATTTTTTTTATCTATCGGAGGATATATAGCTTTTAGAACTGTATTTTCGCAGGATAGACTTAGAGAAGCGTTTGAAAAGACTGTGCAAGAGAATTTGGGCAGAGAGACAATTGTAAGTAATGCCCGGTTTGGTGTAGGGGAAATTTTTCTTGAGGGCATAATAGTAAACCAGAAAAAAGATGACCAACATGTAAAAAAGCCTTTTGTAAACTGTGAGAAAGTAAGAATAAAATTTCGATTATTACCCTTATTACGCAAAAAATTTAAATTTACGGAAATAGTTATTGTTAATCCGGAATTTAATATTCCCCGTGTAAATACAAGTGTAAAAATAAAAAAATTAATAGAAGATCTGGTTTTAGAACCGGAAAAGGATATTAAATTTGAAATTAAGTCCGTTGAAGTTAAAGACGGTGCCTTAAATTTGAAAGCACCTGATAATCCTGAAAGAAAGTTCAGCAATATAAATTTTTATGCGGAAGGTACCGGTCTTTTTGAACCCATAAATTTGGAACTGGACTTTACAAGTAAAGACAGTCGGTATCAAAGCATGGATATCCTGGCGGATATAGATCTGTTAAGAAAAAAAATTAATTTAAATTCTGCAGATATTAACGGATATGGCGGTACTGTTAATCTTACCGGCGAAATAAAGGATATATTAGATGAGCCAAAAATAAATTGTAAATATAAAGTGAAAAAATTCCCTTCTGATATAATACCGAAAGAACTAAAACTGGAAAACTCTCCGGATTTTTCGGGAAATATCAAAAATTCTTTTGAGAATTTAAAATGTAACTGGCGAATAAATCTGACCCCCTGTAAAATAGAATATAAAGATATAATTAATAAAAATACAGATAAGGTTTTAGAATTTCAGGGGGGAGTAAATTACAAAGACTCTAATATTTCAGTGAACTGGTTTGTCGTAGAAACAGCCAGCGGCAACTTTTCGGGTACCGGAAAAATTAATGACTCGGGAGTCTGGAATTTAAATATTATCGGGGAAAAAATTAAACTTAATAATGTATCCGATATGATAAAAGGTAGTCAAAAATATATAAATAACGGTACTATATCCTTAAACGGCAGGCTGTCGGGACCTGGTTCTAAACTTACGTTTAATTCTGAACTTAAAATTGAAAATTTTCAGGTAAAAAATATTCGCAAATTATCGGACATATATGAAAATTTTACCGGACAAAAGAAAAATATATTTAAAGGGGATAAATTTATCTGTAATATTTTTATAGATAAAAAAGAGATTAAAATAAGTAATATTAATCTTGAAGGAGAAAATATCAGCGGTGGCGGCGGGGGCAGATATGAATGGGGGAATGATTTAAATTTTACTTTGTATCCGGTAATAAGTGGCCGGGAAGTGGGATTGAAAATATATGGTGACCCCAGTAATATAAATATAGGATTGAAGTAAAAGCAAATAATTGTATAATTGTATATCCTCAAGGAGAGGTGTCCGAGCTGGCTTAAGGAGCACGATTGGAAATCGTGTGTAGGGGTGACTCTACCGTGGGTTCAAATCCCACCCTCTCCGCCATATAATTTTTAAAATTTAAATCGTTTGTTTATTGGTCTTTTTAGCATCTTCTTTTTTTATATTCATATAAATTTGACAAAAGTTCTTATTTTATATATATTTTTAAAAAAGTAATGTAGTATATTTAAAATTAGTCTCAATCAGGTATTTAAGAGAAAAAAGTAAGGGTCTTTAGAAAAAGAGGAGAGAAAGTATGGACAAAAAGAAGGCATTAATAATTGCCGCTGTTTTAGGGCTTGTAGTTGTAATTTTGGTGGCTATGTATATGGGGGGGATAGAAGAGCAATACGTTTCTAGAGGGGAAACTCAGGCTGTAGTTGTTACCCGGGAACACATTCCACCTTATACCGTTTTAGAAGAAAGCATGGTTAAGATAGAACAGGTACCCAAGGAGTATATCCAGCCAGCCGCATTAACTTCAATGGATGATCTGGTAGACGATGACGGAAGATATGTCTATACTTCAGTAGCTCCAATTAATCGTGAAGAACAAGTAATAACTACCAAACTGGCTGCAATAGGCCGGGAAGCCGGTCTGGCAATGTCTCTTCCCCAGGGAAAGCGAGCGGTGGCGATTAATGTAGGACCTGAGACGGGTGTGGGGATGCACATTCAGCCAGGTAACTATGTAGACGTTATGGGAACTTTTGATTACAGAGTAGAGGATTCCGGCGGAGCCGAACAAAAACTTAAAACGAAAGTGATGCTCCAGAATGTACTGGTTGTGGCAGTAAGAGAATCGATATTCGGAGAGCACCCCGAAGCAAGGCAGCAGGCAGAAGAGATGGGTATGAGAGCCGGAGGAGGCGGAGCAGGAAATACTATTACACTTGCCGTTTCACCCCAGGAAGCTGTTTTACTCAGTTTTGCAAGGCAAAGAGGGGATATGGCTTTTTCTCTTAGAGCAATTGGCGATGAAGAAGAAGTTGAGCTGGAAGATGCCAACTATAAAACTCTATTCCCCGAAGAAGAACGAAAAGTTGTAAATACCCAGGATCAACAACCTCAGGATCTGGCTAAAGAAATTTTAGGCGATGACCCGGATGTTGGAGTAATACGGGGCATCCAGGATGCTATTCAGCAACAGATAAGGTAAAAAATGAAAATTAAAAAACATTTTTCTGTAATATTGTTTGGGTTAGCTGTAATATTCTCCCTGACAGTTATATCTAGAGCTGCGGAAGATGATGATGACGGATCGATTAAACCTTTCCGGCTGGCCGAGGGTGAAACCCGGGTGGTGGAGACAGATTACAGGATAAAGGATATAGCTGTAGGTGATCCGGAAGTTGCCGATATAAAGGTTCGAACCGGCACCGAGTTTCTGGTAAACGGAATAGCCGGCGGAGTTACGACCATACAGGTATGGGATAGTGCTGATGTTATGCGAGATTCGTTTTCCGTAGAAGTTTCTAAATCTCTTGTACCTGCGGACCTTATAGAAATCCAGTGCCAGGTAATTGAAGTAAAGACCGGCGAACTTCTGGATTTAGGAATTGAATGGGTCGAACGGATTTCATTTGAAGAGGGCAGCGTGCCGGGTATAGTAAAGCTGGGTACCCTTCAAAGGCTGGATAAGTTAACAGCAGCGTTAAATGCTGCTGTAGAAGAAGGGTATGGCAGAATTTTGGCCAAGCCTAAGCTTGTCGCCCGCTCCGGCGGGGAAGCCGATTTTTTAGTAGGGGGTGAACTTCCTATTCCCGTGCCCCAGGGGGATGGTAATATAGCTATTCAATATAAGGAATACGGCGTGACATTATATATAAAACCGGAAGGTGATAAAAAGCGTGAATTAATAGATGTGGATTTAACTGTAGAGGCCAGTACTATAGACCATGACAACGCCGTAGTAATAGATGGATATACTATACCGGCTATAGCTTCCAGAAACACCGAAACAAGTGTGCAAGTCGACGACGGGGATACTATTGTCCTTTCCGGCTTAAAGCAGCTAGAAGAAAAAACAACAAGCAAAGGAATCCCCGTACTTTCTAAAATTCCCATCCTGGGAAATATTTTTAAGTTCGAATCTACCGATGATAAGGAAACTGAAGTTACGGTATTTATGACTCCAAAGTTTCATGACTAATGGCTAAGAAAGCCCAAATTATAACAGTACTGAATTCCCGCGGGGGCAACGGGCAGTCAACATTATCTTTAAATTTAGCCGTAGCTCTTTTGCAGGAAAGTAAAGGGAAAGTAGCTCTTTTAGATGTGGCTCTTGACAACCCCGTGAATCAACATGTGCCGTCTCTGGTAGGATTCGAAACCCCAAAATCTATGGAGCAGATGATACTGCAATTCCCGGTAATAGAACCGCAGATTGTAAAAGGTTTTCTTCCTGAACATTCTTCCGGAATTGAAGTTATTACCGGGCTTGATGAACCGACTGCGGGAAATTTAACTCCCGAAAATATCGGTTCGGTACTACAGGCATTAAAGTTTAACTATGACTATATAATTCTAAATTTAAAGGAATATGTTGAAGATGACCGGTTTTTAGCCATAATGGATAACTCACAACTTATGTTTGTAATGGTAAAACCGGATTTTCTTTCACTTGTATCAGCCGAAAAATATATGGAAAAAATACAGCAAAAAAATTACCCGCCCCAGATGATAAAGTTTATTTTAAATGAATCCGGTTTGGAGGGCGGATTGGAAGACAATGAGATAAAAAGATTTTTCTCCAGTAAGCTAAAGCAGGATCTGTTCTGGAAATTACCTCATGACCCCTCGTCTGTCCTGGCTTCAATTAATCATTCTGAGCCCGCAGTGACATTTGCCCCCAGAGGAGCGTACTCTAAAGAGGTCAGAGAATTGGGCAGGTATTTGAATGATGAGAATAAAAAATATTTTCGTGAAAAAAGGGCGGGTATTTTTAATATAACCGGAATCCCGGAGCATAAATGGGGTGATGAAACTCCGGAAGATAGGGAAGCTAAAAAAATCAGTGATGAAGAGGCGGAGCAGAAAAAAATTGATGAGCTTAAAAAGACTGTTCATCGCCGTCTGGTTAGAGAACTTGATACCGAAGATATAGATTTAACCTCGAAAAGCGAAGAAGAAAAACAGAGGTTTAAATCTATGGTAAGCGAACGGATAAGAAAACTCATGGGGGAAGAAGCATCTTTTATAACAGATAGAGAAACTCGAAAAGTAGTTTTCGAGGAAATTTATAATGAAGCGGTGGCTCTTGGACCCTTGGAAGAACTTTTAGCTGATCCGGAAATTACTGAAATAATGGTAAATGATGAAGAGACTGTATATGTTGAAAAAGAAGGCCATTTACAGCTCTCGGACGCCGAGTTTTTAGATAGAGATCAGTTGATGACTATAATAGACAGAATAGTTGCACCTCTGGGAAGAAGAATTGACGAGTCGTCTCCGATGGTCGACGGTCGTCTGGAAGACGGCTCCCGTGTAAATGCAATTATTCCGCCTTTGGCTTTAAGTGGACCCACCGTAACAATAAGGCTTTTTGAAGAAGAGAAATTAACTACTAAAGATCTTATAAGTTTTGGCTCCATGACCAGAGAAATGGAACAGTTTTTAGCAGCCGCTGTAAGGTTAAGAAAAAATATTGTTGTAATGGGAGGAACAGGTTCCGGAAAAACGACTTTATTAAATATCGTATCCAGTTTTATACCCGAGGATGAGCGGATTGTTACTATTGAGGATTCCGCTGAATTGCAGCTGCCCCAGGACCACTGGGTCCGGCTGGAGACAAAACCGCCTAACCCGGAGGGAGAAGGGGAAGTTACTATAAGGCAGCTTATAATTAACAGTTTGAGAATGCGCCCCGACAGAATTGTAGTGGGTGAATGTCGTGGCGGAGAAGCCCTGGATATGTTGCAGGCTATGAATACCGGACATGACGGGTCTCTTACAACTGTTCATGCTAACTCCCCGCAGGATGTGATATCCCGACTGAATACTCTAGTATTAATGGCCGGAGTTGAACTGCCCCGAAAAGCTATAATGGAACAGATATTTGCCGCTGTTGATCTTATTGTACAGACTTCCAGGTACAGCGATGGTACCAGAAAATGCTGTAATATTTGTGATGTGGTTGATCTGGATGTGGATCAGATTTCCCTTACTAAACTTATGGCATATGAACAGACTGGTATAGCTGAAGACGGCACTGTAGAAGGTGTGTTTAAGGCTTACGGCAGAGAACCAACTTTTAAAGATGAAATAATTGCTCAGGGAATTGAGCTGGATTTTGATATTTTTAAAGAAAAACCCCAGGAAACCGGTCCGGAAATTTTAACGGATGCGGAAAAACGGCAGATTGGTCTGATTGATGATGAAGAAGACCAGGAACCGGAAAAAGCTGAAGAAAAAGAGACCAAAGAAGAAGAGCCGGAAAGCATTAAAGTGGAGTCCGACGATTTTCCGGAAACTGAAGAAGAAACCGAAAAAATATCTGATGAATCTGAAGAAGAAAAAGAAGTTTCTAAACCGGAAGAGGAAGCTGAAAAAGAAATCTCGAGTCCTGAAGAAGAAGAGGATAATAAGAAGGTAGAAACAACTGAAGTAAAAGAAGAAGCTATTGAAGAACCCGCTGAAGTTGAAAAGGAAACCCCGCAGCCGGGGGGATTGGATTGGGGTTCGGATGATATAAAAGAAGAGTCTCCAGAGGATGAGGATAAAAAACAGGGGGATGACAAAGAAAAAGGTAGCTTGGAAAAAAGTGAGAGTGAAACTATACAAAAGGTTAATGAACCGTCTGAACCGAGTAAAGACGAACCAATAGAAAAGGATTCCGGTGAACCACGGCAGGAAGAAAAATCAGCGACAAAAGCGGGAGAAAAAATTTGTCCCTCCTGCGGCGATTCTATTCCTGTCAAGGCCAAATTTTGTCCTTCTTGTGGAGAAAAAATTGAGATACAGAAAGAGTCAGAAGATACATCAAAAAAGAAAGAAGAGAAAGAAAAGGAGAGGGATTCAAAACAACCTGAAAATCCGGATGATGACGATAATGTTGAAAATATTAGTGCAGAGGAATTAATATAATATGTTTAATATAATAAAGATTTTAATACTGGCGGTTCTTTTTTTCGGAATAGTTCAATTAGTTCTTTTCTTAAACAGTTATTTTGATAAAGTTAAAGAAGAAGCTAAAAAGGAAAGCGAAGAAAGAGAAAAAGGAAAAACCCCTACTGATTGGGTATTGGACAAATTAAGGGAAGAGCCCAGGAGCACTATATCCCGGTTGATAAAAGTAGGTGCCGGAGGTGTGGTGGCTCTGATAACTTTTATTGTACTTGGAAGACTTTACTGGACAGTTGTTTTTGGAATAGGGGGGACTTTTATACCGGGGATGGTCAGTAATTATCTATATAAAAAATATATGGATAAATTTGATCAGCAGTTTATTGATGGACTTTCTCTTATTACAAATGCTTTGACTTCCGGTTCAAGTTTTCCGCAGGCTTTAGAACTTATGGTAACTGAATCCAAAGAACCGCTGTCTGAAATTTTTGGTGAGACATTAAGGGAATTTAAACTTGGAGTTTCCATGTCAGAAGCCTTGGAAAATACTACTGAAAGAGTGGAATCCGAACAGCTTAGAATGACGGTAACGGCTATAAACATATCCCGGGAAACCGGCGGTAATCTCGGAGAAATACTTTCCCGGATTGCCGATACCATGAGGGCCCGGCAGAAACTTAAAGGAAAAGTTGATGCTCTGACTTCCCAGGGCCGTTTGTCAGGTTTAGTTGTTGCTGCCTGTCCTTTTTTATTAATGATAGTTTTAAATATGCTGGATCCTGAACTAATGGAACCATTATTTAATACAATAGTAGGAAACGTTTTAATAACTGTGGTAATTATCATGGTAGCTATGGGCTGGTTTGTAATTTCGAAAATAATAAACATTGAGGTATAAGATATGTTTTTAATATTAATTATAATTTTAGTTGTAGGTATTATCTTTCTTTTAATTACAGCTTTTTCTTCACAGGGCGCAGGACAGGCAGTAAGGGACAGACTCTCCGACAAAGAAAAAGAGACTGAGGAAGAGAAAGAAAAGAAAGAAAAAGAACCTTTAACCCACTTACTCATGCAATTTAGAGGTAGAGTGGGGGAATGGGTATCCAGAATTGAATGGGATTATTTAGATGACAGAAGAGATAAAATCGAAAATCTGTTTATACAATCCGGCGATCCGGGCCAGGTAGCGCCGGATGAATTTATAGCCGGTCAGATTATGTTGTCAATTGCTATGCTTTTAGTGGTGGGGCTTTTTATTTCAAACAATGCTGTTATTGTTCTACTCAGTATGGGCGCCGGTTTTTATTTTCCGGAATTTCGTCTTAAAGGTAAAATTAAACAATATAAGAAAGAGATCTTTCTGGCTTTGCCCGACGTTCTTGATCTGATGACTCTTTCTGTTGAAGCAGGACTTGACTTTAGCGCTTCAATAAACAGAATTATTGAGAAGTCTGAACCTAACGCCCTGTTAGATGAGTTTCAGCGTATGCAAAAAGAAGTAAGTTTGGGGAAATCAAGGGAGAGGGCCTTAAAGGATATGTCAAATAGGCTGCAGATAGCTGAACTTGATTCAGTTTTGAATTCTTTAGTGCAGGCTTTAAGGTTAGGTTCAAGTATAGGACCTATTGTAAGAAGGCAGGCCGAACAAATGAGAGCCGAGCGGTTTCAAAGAGCAGAGAAACTGGCGGCAGAGGCTCCAATAAAGATGTTGTTTCCTTTGCTGGTGTTTATATTTCCAACCGTTTTTCTAATTTTGTTTGGTCCAATAGCTTTACAATTTGTTACTGGTGGAGGATTATAACTTTAAAAGGAGGATATTATGGGTACAGTTGTGATGGAAGAATTATATATGGTTATACAGCAAATTCAGTTATGGGGAATAGGGATTTTATGTTTTTTAACTGTAATGGTGATACTGTTGTTAGGGCAGGTCACCAGAATATTGGTTAAATTAGATCAAATAGTTAATTATCTCAATGTTCAAGAAGAAGAAGAGGAATAACAGTTATGAATAAAAATCACATTAAAACCTTCTGTTTATTACTGTGCGGTATATTCTTAGGGGCAGGTTGTTCCAGCGACAATGTAAAGCTGGAAGGTAAGGTATGGGATGCACACAAAGATCCATCTACAAACCTTATTGTAATTGATGGACCGGCATCCGATGGAATAGTCTGGGCTCAGTCAGAACCGGATAATGTTGCCGAGTGTGACAATGACGGAAATTATGAATTGGAGCTGGAAGCACCTTTTTCTATAGGATCGACTCCTTCCCGGGTATACACCCTTATAGCTAATTATCAAGGATCCGATGAACAGATAAGTGTTACAGCCAGTCTTGGCGAAACAAATCAGGTGAGAGATTTTGTAATTTACGAGCACCACGAAGAGAGCTGGGAATCTCCCAGAGATAGTGAAAATGAAGAGGGAGATGGCGGAGATATACCGGAGCTGTAATAAAGTTATTTATATTTTTATAAATTTCTCTTTCCGCATTTAATATATTAGTCTAAAAGGATGATTCACAAATACCGGGACATATTTTCAATCCTTTCTCAGGTGAAAAATTTTTGAAAAATATTTTGATAAAAGATAACCATAAATCTAAAACTTTAATTATTATTTTATTATTTAGTATAAACTCTTTAGCACGCGGTGCAGATAGGGATTTTATTAAAGAAAAAGTTTTGGATATAAGTCAGAAAATTGTAGAATCTTCAGCAGAAACCATACCTGAAAAACCTGAAAAATTTAGAAAAAATACAATAGAATTTTATAGTAAAATAGATGGCGTTGCTACACCCCGGGAAATTTTATTAGGAGAAGAATTAATAAGCTACCAGGTTCCTTTAAAATCCGGCAATAATATTTTGGGCATGATTTATATAACTCCCGACGGAAAGTATGTTACAGAATGGCCGGGGTACAGAGAAAATATTTTGGACAGCGGAATTTACACCGAAAAGAGCTGGCAGAAAGTTGCAGACGTACCTTTAGTTGTCCGTAAAGATTTAATTAAGTATCCCAAACTTATTAAGTCCGATAAACCTTCTTTTTTACCGAGAGTGGGGAGTACTTCCAAAGAGGGGGAACAGTCTGCCTGGGATTTTTCACCTGAAGCACTGTGGCCTTTTCTTGTTGATACTGAAATTGAAAAAGTGGGCGATTATCCTCTTAACCGGCAATGGGGTTATCCGGTAAATCCGGAATGGTCGGATTTTGTAATAGATAAATATGATAAAATACCCGATAAAAACCTTCAGGAGAAAAAGGAATGGATAAATAAAGTCAATAAAGCTTATGGCCTGAATTGGAATCATTTACCCGGCGAAAGAGCAGTCTCCGGAAAGTGTTTGTCTTATGCTGCTTCGTATATTTCAGATTGGTTTAAAATTAAAAATTCAACTCCGCCATATGAATTCAACTATTACATTAGTTACTTAAGGGGAGAAAAAGAGACCGGCATGAATCCCCGGGTACTGGAATTATTGTATGGTGATCGTATAAAGAAAAACGAGCAAAAAATTGAAGAAAAATTTACAGAGGTAGCTCAGGAAAGTGAAAAAGAAAAACTTAAACAGGCAGAAAAAGAAGGGAAAAAAGTTGTTCCCCCCGGTCCGGAAATATGTCCGTTGGGACAGATGGCAGCTGTTTTAGCAAGACAGCGGGTACAGAACATGCTTGCTAAAAGCGGGGATTTTGGGACTGGTGGGCTTAATCTTTTTAAAGATTCCGTAACGGGAGAGGTTATGACTTCTAATCTTGAAACTTATGCTGAAATACTATCTTCGGATTGGGAATCACAGGAACTGCAGGATAAACTCATACGGGATTTTGAATACAATATATTTAAAAATCCTTCCGGGATAAAAGAGTACGAGGTACTTTTTTCTTCTAATGCCGGGGCAAATGAACAGGTGATGAAAGAGGCCCTGGAAGACAGAGGGATTATACTTGCCGGAATTATATACCGGACTTTCGGGCTTCCCCTTGAACACAGCATTCACAGCGCCGCCGTAATAGGCTATAAAGATATAGGCGAAAAAACACATTTTATATACAAAGAAGTTTTTGGGGAGCATGATTGGAACGAGCCGGAAACCGCCGCGGGGGGACCTTCTTACAGGATGATGCCCATAGAAGAATTTAATGAAGCTTATGCTTTTATCGATTAAAAATTGGACAGTAAATTTATCAATAAAAAAATCATATAAGTTAAAAGTTATAGTTATTTTTTTATTACTGATTTTGAGCTCCCCCCTGAAAGCGGATACCGATTTTATAGAAAAGCGGGTTTTAGAAATTTGTAATGAACTCGGTAAATCCAACCTTCCCACTATTCCCGACAGAGTTAAAAAAGAAGCTAAAGATTTTTATAAAAGGGTGGACAATGTTGATACTCCCCGGAAAGTTAAATTAGAAGAAGAATTAATATGCTACCAGGTCCCTTTAAAGTCGGGCGATGAGTTTTTGGATATGATTTACATTACGCCCGACGGTAAAAATATAACAGAGTGGCCGGGATACAGGACCGAGGGGGCGGGTGAGGATATGTACAAGCCCTCGCGCTGGAAAAAAAATGTTTCCGTTCCTCTGGTATTAAGAAGATTCTTTTTCAACTATCCTAAATTAATTTCTGTTGATAAACCCTCTTTTTTAACCAGGGTGGGCATGACCATCTATGAAGCGGACAGAATAGCAAAAGACAATACCATTAAAAGGTCAATAGCTTTATTTTTGTCAACCGATAGAGAGTATATAGGTAATAAGCCAGTTAACCGTCAGTGGGGTTTTCCCGTTAATCCCGAAACTGCTGATTTTCTTATCGATGAGTATGATAAGATACCCTACAAAAATTTACAGGAAAAAAAAGCATGGATAAATTCCGTAAATAAAGCCTACGATCTTAAGTGGAATTATATGCCGGGAAGCCGTGCGGTTTCCGCTAAATGCATGTCTTATGCCGCCTCATATATTTCAGACTGGTTTAAGATTAGAAATTCTTCTCCTCCTTATAAATTTAATTCTTATATCAGTTATTTAAGGGGGGAAGAGGAATTGGGAATGAACCCCCGGGTTCTGGAAATTCTGTATAACAAAAGAGCTGTAGAAAAAAAACGGGAGCAATATGCCAAGCAGCCTCCTTTAGAAGAAGATGACGAATTAAATTTAGAAGAAATACCGTCCTGTCCTATAACAAGATTGTGGTATAAGGAGGCCCAGGATCTTAAAAGCAGTTTAAAGGGAAGCGAAGCAACTTTAAGCGGTGCGGGAGCATATAAAAAAATCCCTTTTTTTACTGACGATGTTACCGGAGAACCTATGAATAGCTCTTTAGAAGGATTTGCTAAAGTCCTGTCGTCCGAGTGGGAACCCGGACAGCTGCGGGATCCTGTAATCAAAGATTTTGAATACAATATTCATAGAAATCCTTCCGGAATAAAAGATTATGAAGTCCTTTTTTCTGCCAATACGGGGGCCGATGAAAAAACTTTAATAAATGCCTTAGAATCCCGGGGGATAGTACTGGCCGGAATTATTTACAGAAACTTCGGAGTTCCCTTGGATATTAGCGTTCATAGCGTAGCTATAATAGGGTATAAGGATGTAGGGGGGAAAAAGTATTTCGTATATAAAGAGGTTTTTGGAGAGCATGACTGGAAAGAACCGGAAACAGAGAAAGGGGGACCTTCCTATAGGATGATGCCTGTAGAAGAGTTTCATTCGGCCTATTCTTTTATTAGCGGTTGAGACTCTAAATTTCATAAGGGAAGATTTAAAAATAGTACTTTTGTAGGGTTGACAAAACAACGCTTTTATTATAATATTATATTGAGGATAAAAGAAATGTTTAAACTTATAAAAGCATTAATCATAGAGGAAGAAGCCCAGGGGATGACCGAATATATTCTTGTTGTCTCACTTATTGCTCTCTCTTTAGTCTGGATAGACAGTGGGTTTAAAACAGCAATCGAGAGTTTTTATGAAAATATGAAAAAAGGCGTTACTCCCATGATGTATGTACCGCCGTTTATGACAAATGGAGGACAATGGCCGTGATAGATAAAAAAGTTAAAAAACTGAAAAACAGCGGTCAGGCAATGGTTGAAACTATATTTTCAACTATGCTTATGATAAGTTTAATTCTTGGGACTTTGCAGATAGGGTTGCTTGTTACCGGGAAGCTGCTTACCATTCTTGCAGCGCATCGGGGAGCCAGAGCAAATCAGGTGAAGGTGCTTGACGACTATAACGGCTATACATTTGGTTTTGGAAGCGATATTAAAAATATGTTCGCAAAGCATCCGGGTATGGGAGGTATATTGCCCATGATGGGCTCTGTTGAACAGGTGGATGATAACAGCGACCAGGTGGAAGTAGAAATGGGCCAGAACTATTTATGGAAACAACTACCGTTTTTCCCCCATCCCAATAAATTATCAATGCCTTTTTCAGGTCCCAGTATGGTAACCGGGGGTATGGATGATGTAATGTTTAATAATCCATTAGGAACCATCCAGCAGAGCGCTATAGCGGAAATGCCCCAGACATGGGATGGCGGTGATGAATACGATGCCGATACTCCGTATTAAAATATGAGGGAAAAATAAAATGCTTAGAAAAATAAATGAAAAATTTGTAAGTAAACTGAAAGATCTTAAACGGGATTGTCGGGGTCAGATGTTAATAATCGGTGCTTTTTCTATATTCTCGCTGGTATTATTCTGGTATACCATGATAAACGTGGGGATGTTAGTGAGAAATAGAATTCAGGTTGGTAATGCAGCGGATAACGCTGCTCTAACCGGGGCAGTGGCCCGGGCCAGAGTTCTTAATTTAATAGGGGCCTTGAGCGGTCAGCTTGCGGTCAAACTTTCACTGGATTCTTATTTTTCTCCTAAATTTGTATGGCCATTTGACGGTCAGATTTGTGGATGCAGCTGTAAGGATACTAACGATACCAGAGCTGAAAATATAAAAGATGCCGTCGATACGATAACCCCCATGATAGATAGTTTAATGGATGCTGAAACTGATGACCCCATGAGGGGGTACGGCCAGGCGTTGGCCCGGAGGGCTGCCCTGAGAACTTTAAGATCAGTTGAAGAAGACCAGTTCAGCGGAATTATGCCTTTTATAATGTCAAGGTTCCCTGTCGGAGATGTATATATTCAGGCAACAGAATGGGATGGTTTAAATTTGTCCCGGGAAGAACTTGATATAAAGATTTATCCCACCAAGGTAATGTGCGAGCCCTGCGGCAGTCCGCCGAGCTGTCAGTGCTGCGAGTATTGGCCGGCTATTGGAAAAGAAATTGTCCCGGACAATTTAGACAGTTGGGCTTATATAGAAGATGAAGAGGCTTTTAAAGACAGTTTGTCACAGACCTGGGAAGTTAGTAAAAATACGGAATTTTTTGGAAATATATTCGGTGAAGACAATGTTGGATGGGTAACTTCAGAGTCCAGGGCGGTAGTATATAATACCGAAGTAGGCGATAAAGGCGACGGGCCCATGTTTACTACTACAACGCCCAATGACAGCTGCAGTACCTCGGATCCTATATATTCGTACTATGATGCGGCCAAAGGCGGGGGATGGAGAGCAAAATTAGTGGAGCCGGATTAATGAATTTTTTTAGAAAAATAATAAAAAATCAAAAAGGTCAGTCTATGTTAGAGTTATTGATGGTCTCACCTCTATATTTTCTTGTACTTATGGGAATATGGTGGTTCGGACAGTGGTTTATAACTGATGTGACGATTGAGAATATTTCCAGGGCGGCAGCCTGGGAACCGGTATATGATGACGATGCGGATGCGAGTTCAATGGAGTCAAAAGCCAATGATTTAGCTCAAGAGTGGTTGGGCAAATATATAGATAACGAACAGGTAGAAATAGTGGAGGTGGAAACCGGTGAGGGGAATGGTATGGTTTTTGGGGGGTTTACTATAATGCAACTGCTGGTGGATTTACAGATTAGAATGGAACCTATGCTTGCTATGCTTGATATGGATGTGTCGCCATTAGGACCTAATTATGCCCACTGCCGGATGACTTATAAATATAAGGTCTGGGATTTTTTTACTGAAGGTATGGGATGGATGGGGGTCAGCGGTCCGGAATGGGAGGAAGAGTGGATGGGCGACGGAGAGAATGAATTAGGCGCTGAAAACTACGTAGCTAATTCAACCTGGATGAACAGGATGGCTATACATATGTTGCCCATAGATACTTTTATGCCTATTTACTGGACCGATACAAATGAACACCCCTAAAAAAGCTAACTGATTTTATATTTTTACCATTTTTAAAAATTCAGCTGCATTTATAAACTTCCCGCCAAAATGAAAATTATAATATTGAGTATTCCAGCCTTTGTCCAAATAAAACCTTCTGCTTGGGATATATTGTAATTATGAGAAAAGAAAAGTTTTTATCTTTTTTCTCTCTTAAAAAACTTTACTATACAACCCCATTTTTTATTGTGCTAATCGGTGTTTTTAGTTCTTATTTAGCCCCGGAGGATTTAGGTTATTATATTCGCATGGGGGAAGTGATGATTGAAAACGGGGCTGTATTATCTCAAGATATATTCACACATACTTTATCGGGCATGGAATATATTAACCACGGCTGGCTTTCTCAAGTTGTACTGGCAGTGTTTCACTCTGCCGGGGGTAAGGAAATTCTTATCCTGTTAAATGCTTTCATTCTGTTACTTTCGTTATATATATTTATAAAACTACTGCTTCGTGTGAATATTAATTATAAAGTCTGCTTTTTGTTCTCGTTTATGTACATACTTACCGGGTTAACTAACTGGAATTTGCGGCCCCAGTTGTTTGTACTGCCGATTTTCATTTATTATTTTTCATTTTTGTATGCCGGTCAAAAAATCAAAAAATCTCAGGTCGGGATATTTTTTCTCCTTATGGTTTTATGGGCAAATTTACACAATAGTTTCCCGGCGGGTATTGGCTTAATCGGGATATTTTTGGTTTCAAAAAGCATAAAAATATATTTAAATAAAAAAACTTTAACAAAAATTATATTTGATAAAAAAATCCAGTCTCTTTTTATTTTGTTAGCTGCGGTATCTTTAGCTACTCTTTTAAATCCCTACGGAATACGGATATGGGAAAGTGTTTTCAACACTATGGATAAGGCGTCATATCGGTCCGCAGAATGGCTTCCTTTGACTATTAATACCCCAACCGGGCTTATCTTTTATATTTCCCTGCTCGCCGGGTTTGGCACAGTATTGAAAAGTAATACAAAGATAAAAATTGAAGAGATAATTTTATTTTTATTTTTTACTTATCAGAGTTTACTGCACCTGAGGATGGTTATCTGGTGGGGGATTATATTTTCCGCTGTATTTGCCCGCCATTTCCAATCAATTATTGATTCTCTTACCTCAGACAGTAAATTATATTTTTTAAAAGCCGGAGAAGATAAGGGTAATAGTTATATTAATGGAATAATTTTGCTTTGTATGTTAGGTTCTGTAATAATATTTTCTCCTTACTTCAGAAAAAAACTACCCGGTAGCAGAATGAAATATTTTATAGATCCCCGTCAGCAGCCGGTGGAAGTTGCCGATTATATGGAGAAACATACTTTGCCGGGAAATATTTTTAATTACAGTGACTGGGGTAGTTATATCATATGGCGGCTCTGGCCCGATTACAGTCCTTTTTTTGGTACGAGAATGCATATAGTTCCAAAAGATATATGGAGTGATTACTGGATAGTTTATGAGGGGAAAGCAGGCTGGGAAGAAGTCCTTGATAAATATGATGTAAAAACAGTTATATTAAATAGAAATAAAAATGAGTATATTATAGAAATTTTACGAGATGCTAAAAACTGGGAAAAAATATTATCCGGCCGGGCTGGAATTCTATTTAAGAGGAAGAATTAAAGGAGAGGTTAAAATAAATGACTGAACTGTCAATAGTTATCCCGTGTTATAATGAAGAAAACCGAATTATAAAAGCTTTAAATAGAATCAGTGATTATATTGACCGGCGGGGTATTAAAACTGAGATAATAATTGTGGACGACGGGTCAAAAGATCAAACGGTAAATAAAGTTAAAAATTTTAATACTAATATACCGTTAAAAATTCATTCTTTTTTCAAGAATCGTGGAAAAGGAGCCGCCGTTAAGTGGGGGATGCTTAAAGCCAGGGGGAAATTAATCTTATTTTCTGATGCTGACCTTTCTACTCCAATAGAAGAATATGAAAAATTAGAGAAGGAGATAACTCAAAAAGAATATGATATTGCAATAGGTTCCCGGGGCCTTGCAGGATCGGAAAAAATAGTTCCTCAAAATTTTTTCCGGGATAAAATGGGAAAACTTTTTGGGCTGCTGGTTAGAATAATGTTATTACCCGGTATAAGAGATTCTCAGTGTGGGTTTAAACTTTTTAAACGGGAAGTAGCTAAAGATGTTTTTTCCTGTCAGACTGTTTGCGGTTTTGGTTTTGACCCGGAAATTTTATTTATTTCGCAAAAAAAAGGTTATAAAATTAAAGAGGTCCCCATTGTCTGGAAAAATAGCTTTGAAACAAAATTATCACCGTTTAAAGATTCTGTTTTTATAGGATATGAACTTATAAAAATAAAAATTAAAAATTTATTAGGACACTATAATTGTTAGGGTAAATCTTGTTGCTGAAAATAGAAATGAGATTGAATATTTAATAAGGTTAATAAATGAATAAAAAAATAGGAAAAAAAGAAAAGATAAGTTATATAACTTTAAGATTAATGGCATTGTGCAGTAATTATAATAACTGGCTTTTTAAAAAAATTGAACCATTTCTCAGCAATACAAATGTACTTGAAATTGGTTGCGGCATAGGTAATTTAACACAGTATTTAAATCGCAACCGGGAAGTTACTGCAGTTGATATTAATGAAAAATATCTAAAATATATGAAACTTGATTTTCCTGATATTGAACTAATAAATTGCGATATAAGTAACCCGCAAATTTTAGCTAAAATAAATACTCAATTTAAATCTATACTCTGCGTAAATATTTTAGAACATATTAAACAGGATGAGCGAGCCCTGGCAAATATGTATAAATTAACGGAACAGAAAGGCAATATAATAATTATTGTACCCAGCCATGAGCTGTTATTTGGAAGCATTGACGAGAATGTGGGGCATTGCAGAAGGTATGAAAAAAAAGATTTAATTAATAAAGTAAACAAAGCCGGATTTAAGATAAAACACTTTCAGTATTTTAACAGAGTGGGAGCTTTTGGATGGTTTTTAAACAGTAAAATCAGGAAGAAGCAAAAAATATCTACTTTTCAGATTATATTCTTTGATAAGTTTTTACCGGTACTTAAAATTGTAGATAATATTTTAAATTTTAATTTTGGCAATTCAATGCTTGTGGTAGGGGAAAAATAAAAATACGTTTGTATTTATGAATAAAATACCCCCGCTACTCTTTATTTTAGTGTGTATCTCTTTTTTAAGTGTCAAACAATTTAATAATGAAACTGACATCTGGTGGCATCTATCTATCGGAAAACAGGTATATTCTGAGGGTGAAGTGCCCAAGGAAGATACATTTACTTATACAAATTACAAAAAAAAATGGATTGCTCATTCATGGCTGGGTTCAACTTTATTTTATCTAATTTACAAAGTTAGTGGTTTTCAGGGACTCTATTTATTTCGGGGTTTGGTCATGGCGGGGATCTGGATAATATTATTCTCCCTGATAAATAAAAAAAACTTATATCAATTATACGGTGTAATATTATTTGCAGTGATACTGTTAGGTTTTAACCAGTTTTGGTATACCCGCCCTTATATCCTAACTAATTTTCTTTTTATATTTGTTTTTTGGCTCTTTCAAAGTGAAAATAAATTCAATTATGCTTTTCCTATAATAATGTGGGGATGGTTTAATCTGCACGGCGGCTGGGTACTGGGTATTATTATCTGGGCTATTTTTGCAATTGAATATATCAGAATTAAACAGTATAAAAAATTACGGACCCATTTTAGCCTATTATTTTTTACTATAATACTTCTATTAATTAATCCATATGGAATAAAGCTGCTTGGGGTGCCTTTTCAGTTTATTCTACAGAATAGACATAATTTATATTTAAGGGAGTGGGCTACGCCGCCGGTTTTTATGAGGCTTTCAATACTCATAATGGCAGGGTTAATATTTTATAGATATTTGAAATATAAAAAAGAGGAGACTTTACCGAAAACTTTACTCTTTATGGCATCTATGTTACTTTTCTATTCTGCAATAAGGCATTATCACTTAGTTTTAATCAGCAGTTTTTTAATATTTATAAATTTTGAAATCCCGGTTTTTAAAAAAATTAAAATTAAGATGCATCAGGTTAAAAAAAACAGAAAAACGATAATAAATTTTATAATATTGGGAATGTTATTTATTATTGTATTTTTTAAAGTAGGGGATAATTCTAAAAAATATGCACTTGCCGGTAAATATCCTTTATCTCCTAAAATAAACAGAAGATTGAAAACAAAACAGAATTTCAATGTTTTTACTTATTATGAACTGGGCGGCTGGGTGCATTTTATTACTGGAAAAAAAGTTTTTATAGATAGTCGACTTGAGATTTATTCTTTAAATTTATTTCACGAATATTTAACAGTTTTGTCAGCCGAAAATAATTGGAAAAAAATTCTTGATAAATATAACACTGACGCAGTTTTATTAATAAATCCTGATAAAAGAGAATTTGATTACAGTATAATAAAGGAAATAGTGCCTACTTATAATTCCCCGCTTTATAAAAAATTAATTGAAAATAACTGGGAAATTACGGCAAAGAATAAAAAAGGTTTATTCATTCTTTTAGAAAAAAAGTAAAAAAGTAAAATTGCGGGGTATGTAAAATTTTAATATATATTTTTATTTTTATAATTAAAAAGAGTTATATGTATAATCCGGTTATAACTTCTTATTTAGTAGAATAGACGAATATTAGAGGTATTTTAATTTATTTATATGAATGCCAGTGATGTAAACAAAAATGTAAGGGAAAAGGGAAGAGCTAAAAAAAACAGTTTTCCTTTTTGGCTGGGTATTGTAATTGCTTTGATTTCCCTTATAACTTTTTTTGGGTATTCTGTTCGGGAATTTCCTAAAACGCTTAATGGTACGGACCCGGAAGACTATCCCAACTATTATTTTCCCGCCCAAAGATTATTTTCAGGTGAAGCTATGTATGAGGATTTGAAAAAAGATGTTTATGAAGAACTCGGCTGGGAGTATGACCTGTATCCGTCCATCCCGCCAACCGGAATAATTTTTGTAAGCCCCCTGTCCCTTTTTCCATATAAAGTGTCCTGGATAATGTTTGCAGTTTTTTCTGTACTATTATTATTGGGACTTTTAACTTTTACGGCAAGAGAAATGGGGTATTCTAAGAAATTATCTGTTATTATTTCTATTATATTTTTAGGATCAGCACCCTTTCTATTTTTACTTAAGAGAAATCATATGGAAATGTGGATTGTATTGTTTGGGGTTTTGGGATGGTATAAACTGCGCAATAAAAAAAACTTTACCGGTAATTTTTTGTGGGGCATAGCTGGGAGTTTAAAATTATTTCCATTTCTTTGGTTTGCGGTGACAGGGCACAGGGATAAAAAAAATTTTTTGAAAGCGGCTATAGCTACGGTCGGCCTTCTGTTAATCTCATTTTATATTATAGGTTTCAGGGAAGTATTATATTATATAACTGATATAATACCTCGTTCACAGCTATGGTACGGAAAAATTGGCAATTACTCTATTATATCCTTAAGTTATGCCTTAAATATATCTAAATGGGGATGGACCTTAGCGGTTATTTTAGGAGGCATTGTATTTTATCCGCGGTTATGGACCGGTCCTGTGGATGATCTATTTAATAAATCTGTTTCACTTTCTCTTTTACTCTCACCGTTATCCTGGATTAATTACCAGGTTCTTTTGTTTCCCTGTCTTATAATATTAAGTCGTTATATTCCTTTTGAGAAAAAATATCCTAGGTGGTCATTTTTTTTAATTTGTATTGTTATTTGGGGATGGCCGGCTGATTTAAATATAGTCTCATCGTCTTCTTTTAATATACTTTTAAGTTCTATGCCCCCTGTTTTGAGTACATTGGGGATATTTGTACTTTCCCATATTTATATTTACAGAGGCGGTAATAGTTAAAATTTTCAATATTTAAAAATTTCAGGCCACTTATTATATATATTTTCTATTGATTTACCGATTAGTCTGTAGCTTTCCCGAGAGTATCCTCCGGATAAGACCATGGTTATGGGGATTTTCTGTTCCAGAGCATTATTAAATACTATCTGGTCCCGTTTGATTACGCCTTCAAAAGAAATATCTAAATTACCAATTTTATCGTTTTCGAATATATCGGTACCGGCATTATAAATTATCAGATCAGGGTCTGTGCTTTTTAACGCTTCGGGTATTTCTTTTTTTAAAATGGTTAAATATTCTTTTTCGGTAACGGTGGATTTTACCGGAAAATTAAAATCAATATATTTTTTTGCTTTTTCGTCTCTGGGAAATATTTCCCTGTTATAAATATCGAATATAAATACTCCGGGAATATTACCAACAGTATCGGCAATTCCGTTTCCCTGATGAACATCTAAATCAATTATTAACACAATAATTTTAGGATTTTTCTCAAATAATTTTTTTACTGCAATAGAAATATCATTGTAAAAACAAAAACCGCTGCCCTGATCCTTTTTTGCATGGTGGTAACCGCCTGATAAATTAATTGACCATCCGTAATCTAATGATAATTCAGTTGCCAGTAGAGTGCCTCCGGTAGCAAATAGCATGGGTTTTAGTATTCCATCTTTAAGCTGCCTAATAGGCAGTGAAGCCAGAGAAAACAACTCAGCAATTTTAGCTATATTTTTAGGATCATTGAGGGTCTGTAAATAATCCTTGGTATGTATTTTTAGAATATCTTTTTCGGTTGCTTTTCTGGGAACGTAAAACTGATTTTCCTGTAGAGACGAATTTCTAATTAAATAATTTTTACTTTTGCTGTATTTTTGAGTGTCAAACGGATGGAGTTTTTCAAGACCCGATAAAGTTATATCGTATTGAGAAGAGTAAATAATTGGTATATTCCCGTCTATTTTTGAATATTGATATTTTTTTTGAATTTGGGGGGTATTTGATAAAGGGAAGCACTTACAGGAAGTCAAAAAAATAAGAATCCCCCCCCAAGCAAAGAGTGAAAATTTCATTAAATTCTTATAAAAAACACAACTTCCGGAGCTTTAAAAAAAACTCCGGAAGTATGCTTTATACCTTCTTAATTTTAGGATTAATCAGGTCTTGCGTTCCCTACAGTTTGTTTAGCGTCGTTAAAAGCCTCTGAAATGGTGTTACCAAATGCCTGCATGATAACAAATGCAGCGATAGCAATTAACAGAACAATTAAAATGTACTCAGTCATTCCCTGACCTGATTCGTCACGTAATAAATGTTTCATATATTTTTCCTCCTTTATTATTTCCTCTTATATTCTCTTTTTCCTTAATACAGTATAATTATAATACAGTTAGCTTTTTATGTCAATCGGTTTAAGGTACTAATTATATATAGTACTTTTGTTATTAAAAATAGACCGGAAGGAAATTGTAGAATAGTTACTTAAAAATTTATGATATAAAACACAACTTCCGGAGCTTTTAAAAAAAACTCCGGAAGTATGCTTGTTACCTTCTTGATTGTAGGATTAATCAGGTCTTGCGTTCTGTACGGTTTTCTTAGCGTCGTTGAAGGCTTCTGAAATTGTGTTACCAAATGCCTGCATGATAACGAATGCGGCAATAGCAATTAACAGAACAATTAAAATGTATTCTGTCATTCCCTGACCTGATTCATCACATAATAAATGTTTCATATATTTTACCTCCTCTTAAATTCCTCTTACACTCTCTTTTCCTTTAATTCACTATAATTATAATACAGTTAGCTTTTTATGTCAATCGGTTTAAGGTACTGATTATTTATAGTACTTTTAGGGTATATTAGAAAAAATAGGCCGGATAATTTATTAAATAATTACATTTTTGAAGTAATTAACGTTATAGAAATTTGACTGTATTATTTCAATTATTAGAGCTTTACTGTCAGCAGAACTATTATTCTGGTCTCCGCTCACAATGATAAGAGCAGTTTAACCGGTACCGGGCAATCTTTCTCAATTTCAGGAGGGAGACTACGGATTTATGATCTTAAGTTGATAATATCCGCAAAGTGGGTACTTTTGATAATTACAGCAGGAGGGCATATCCTGGTGAGAAGGATTTAACTGGATATCCTGCGGCTACGGTATGCAGCAGGTAAGTGGATACTGGAGTTTGATTTTAAGGTTTTGTTGACCATTGTAAATGCAACTTCCGGAGCTTTATAAAAAACTCCGGAAGTATGCTTGTTACCTTCTTAATTTTGGGATTAATCAGGTCTTGCGTTCTGTACGGTTTTCTTAGCGTCGTTGAAGGCTTCTGAAATTGTGTTACCAAATGCCTGCATGATAACGAATGCGGCAATAGCAATTAACAGAACAATTAAAATGTACTCAGTCATTCCCTGACCTGATTCATCACATAATAAATGTTTCATTTTTTTTACCTCCTTTTTTAAATTTAAATATATATTCTTTTCTCCCTAGTCTCACTATAACTATAATATAGTTAATAGTTTATGTCAATCGGTTTAAGGTACTTATTTTTTTTAGTACTTTTGTGGACTGCTAAAGGCAATAATAAAGTTAATTCAGTTATAAAGTTTTTAAAAAAAAGTGAATGCTTTCAATTATTTATTTTTTTTAAATACGGCACATATTTCATCCGAATAAATTTTTTGCCAGAGTGAGGAATTGTTGAGATAGTAAAAGAAGGGTGTTTCTGTTTTCCATAGAATTTTTTTTATTTTGTATTTTTTTAGAAAATTTTCCGGATTTTTTTTCAGTTCGGTTGAAAGAAAAAAATTTTCCAAAAACTGACCCGGATAGAAATCAGCTCTTCCATCTATAAAAACCGGGATATTGTGATAAATTAAATATCCGCCCCAATCATAGGGGTGAACAAGATTTTCGGTGTTAGCTTGGAGCTTATCTGTTATAGGTTTGCTCGGAAAAGTATTTTCTTTTATATAACCGTCGTTAAAAAATTTTTTTACCTGTACCTCAATAGAAATAACAGTAATGAGAGTAAAAATGGCTATACTGATGTAGGTTGTTAAGGGTTTTTGGAAGGCGGGGATCCTGTCAAAAGATTTTGAAACGGTAATGCCGGTAATAATTACAAAAAAAGGAATATTTCTTATCGCCAGTAAGCCGGAGGCCATGAAAACAAAAAAAAGAAACATATTTTTAAATTCTGGTTTTTCTTCCGAATAGGTAAGGGCAAAAATAGAAAGAAAAATAAAAATGATAAAAATCCCCCCCCATATTCCCTTAAAATCCGGACTGGCCCATTCCATAATATAGTTAAGATGTATATTAGTTGAGCCGTAAAGATATGAGAAAGGATGAAGTAAACCTTTGAGACCATTTGGATTTATTAGCATTATACCGATAGAAGCAGCAAAAGTTTTTGAAAGCCGGTAGCGCTTTTTCACAATAATTTCATTTAAGGCTTCTACAAAAAGAATTCCCAGGGCAAAAATAAATATGCCGTGGAAATTTATCCACAGTAAAAAAATAATAGGTATAAAATAAAATTTTTTCTTTTCAAGAGCCAGAAGAAAAAGGACAAGTAAAAAATAGGAAAATATCCAGGGGCGTATAGTAAAAGCTATTGAAGAAAGCATAGCTCCTAAACCCGTATATACAGTGGCCGTAGTAAAGCTGGATTTTTGGGCTATTAAATAAAATAAGAGTCCGAAAGTAGCTGTTATTAAGATAATTTTTAAAAATATAAGGGGAAGTAAATTTCCGGAAGGGGAGGCTGTATAAAAAATAAATTGAGTTAACCACTCGTGATTAAGCCATTCCTTTCCCGGGAAAGTCCAGGAAAAGGGATCATTGCTGACGAAACCTTCTGCGGCTATTTCTTCTCCTGTTTTTAAATGCCAGAATAAATCCGGATCTTCTACTTTTCCAAAATTAAGTGAAAGAATCATTCCAAAAAGGAGGAAAAGAATTGTTATTTTAATTTCTTTTTTCATATCATGATATATAAAAAATATTTTTATCCTTTATTTATAAGCCGGCTTACTAAAAATGTTGTAAATTTTTTTTCATTATCATTTACCGCAGCCGCCACCGATAGGACCGATAGTACCAAGATCGCTAAGATTACCGGTATAGGGTTCGCAGCCGCCACTTGAATTGGATAAATTATTGGGAAGCATCGGTAAATTGGGAATTTTATTCATAAGACCGTTAATATTATTGGGGAGATTTTCCTGATTACCCAAGTTCCAAATATCTTCATGTGAATCAGAACCTGTTGCGGAAGGAGGTGCTACGCCGCTCCCCGGTTTTCCTCTGTAAACATTAACATTAGGCTTGGCGATTTTTTTAGTTAAATTCGCTGTTATAGAATTAGTATCGTTACCCGTAACTTCTACAATTTTGGACCATTCATTGTAGCCGCCTTTAATTATTTTTATATGGTATCTGCCGGCCGGTAAAGATAAATCTTTTATCGGTGTTTTTCCCTGTATTTTTGAGTTTACATAAATTTTTGCATTAGAAGGGTTGGAAGTTATCTTATAATTTTTACGAAAAAAGCCTGTTAAAATTAGATGCTTGGGAACATTTTCTTTTTCTGAAATGGTCCAGAAACGGGAATCCATCTGATCCTGTTGGTCCAGCCGTGCGGTCATATCTATTATACATGAGCCGAGACTGGCCGATTGATCCCCGATAGTAGTAAAACCTTCTTTTTCAAGTCTGATATCGTAAGTTCCTACATTTATAAAATCAGAATAGGGAGTCTGTCCCACTTTTTTGTCATCTATAAAGATGTCAGCTTTTTGGGGACGGGATTTAATGGAAAATTTTACTTTAAACGGGATAATGTAATTCTTATCCAGTTTTTTGGAATCAGGTATGGAAAATTGTCTTTTACCGGAATCTGTCTTTTTTACTGTAAATTTTCGGGCAGTTTCTCCCCAGTTTAATTTAGATAATTTTAAATTATAATTTCCCGGTTGAATATCTCTTATTTGTAAAGGAGTGATTGCAGATTTCAAAACTTCATTGTTTTCATCTAATAATTTAATATCGGCCATAGAGGGATTACTGTCAATTATAATAACCGGTGGCCATATTTTATTGTGGAATGATTCCCCAACGTCGGTAAACTGTAAATATATATCAGCAGTGGTAAAGAGTAGACCGGTAATAACAATTACAGCCAGTAAATGTACCAGAGTAGTTAAATTTTTATTAGATTGCGTATTTTTATTTAAGGGGTCATTGGACATTTATTCTTACCTTGGTAATTTATAAACTAAAAATAGTACAGAAAAAAATAAGTTAAGCTGAATCTGGCCGCGGCTCATTTCTTCGTTCTAAAAGAACAAGAACACTTATAAGATCGCCATCTTCAGAATGAATACCTACGCAGGAAACCGTGACTTCCGGGTCATCTAATTTTTTGGTTAACAATTGATTGGGGCTTTTTAGACTTTTTTGGAATAATTCTACAAGTTTGCGGGATTTAAAGATTGAGGCTATGTGATTGCCATGAACTTCACTGGCCGAATCTATAGAAAGAATATGTCTGGCCGTATCATTGATATAGACAACTTTATTCTCAGAATTTGCCAATACCGCGCCGGATTTAAAAGCTTTTCCAATATTGTGGATAAAACTTTTCAGGTTTTTAGAAGTTTGCTCTGCTTTATCTTTATATACTTCCTTCTCATCTTCTATACGTTTAGCCATGTAATCACAGTGTCTGGCCAGGGCGCCCCACTCATCTTTTTTATCAATAATTTTAGACTGTTTTTTCTCCTCTTCATCCCAGCGTTCGGCCATTATAGTATTTAGAATATATTTTATTTTAGGTGCGCCGTAGAGAGTTATCTGTTTGGATGCAAGTCCCACTACAAAGGCTATTATAAGGGCCCAGAGGACAATCATTTTACGGGTTTGGGCTTTTAAGCTTTCCATAGTACTGGTTATTCCTTCTGCCGAAAACCCAACCCGGAGAACCCCGATAAATTCACCGTAGGAACTTCTTAAGGGCTGCACAAGTTCAAAAAGAGGTTCACCGTCATGCTGGCGCCTGTATATTGTAAACTCCCGATCCCTCAAAACTTCTAAAGTTTCACTGTCTTTGTACTGTTCTCCCCATTCTTGCATATCGTTGTGGGCTTTTACATAACCGTCCGGATCAAGGACCATGGCAAACCGTGTTCTTGGAAATCCCATTATCTGGCTCATATATTCATTAAGACTTATATCATCTTTTTTAATAATGGCATTTTCTGTGTCTGTCTGGTAGGCTTCAACTAGATTTGTACCTATAGAAATGAGCTGTCCGTCTAATTCTTTGCGGGTTTCCTCGAGAGGGGTATTCATTAAAAAGAACAGCATTATAGCAATAATAAAAAATGATACTACCCCTAATTTTATTGCCGCACTTACTACAATTTTATTTAAAATTTTTTTTATCATAATTTATTAATTAAAAACCAGGAAACTACACCTAAACTTAGAAAAAAACCGTACGGGAGATAAACCCCCTCCATTTCTTTTGATTGTACATTTAATTTTTTTAAAGTCAAGGTTCTGTATATTATCGTAGCAGTGTTGGAGATAGTTTCAATAAGATGACCGGTAAATAATAGATAGAGCACTGTAAATACACCACCTAATATAGCACCGTGAAGTGTAGCATTGAATACAAAGTGAGGGCCTTTAAGAGCGCCGACTGCAGCTAAAAATTTCACATCACCGGCCCCCATCCCCCCGGCCATGTAAAAAATGAAAAGAAGGGCCCCTCCGGCAAGAAATCCTAAAAAAGCAGTTCTGTAAAAACCTTCAATAAATCCGTTTTCCATTAAGTTAAAGCCCCATCCCAATATTATGCAGGGAAAGGTAAAATGGTTGTAAATTTTCTGATATTTTAAATCCGTAAAGGTAGTTGTAATAATTAAAAATAAAAGAGTAATATTTACGGGAGTAAGATATTCTTTCAGCATGGGATATTCAAACTTTTATTAATTTTTGATAAAGACAAATTCATTTTTTTTTATTTTTTTTACTGCCGTACTCCCGGCTTTTAATTCTAAAAGCGAATCAGCTTTCAGGGAGCCGGAAATCCTCCAGGGTTTAAGAGCTTTAACTATTTTCACTATCTTAAATTTTTTCTGTGCAGATTTTTTTTTAATAGACTTTAAATATACGACATCTATAGAAAATCTCATAAAAAACATGTGAATTAAAGCTGTACCCGGAAAATAGTGAGCCACATTGTAGGGAATATCTTTTTTGAACATCAGCCCCAGAAGCTTTTTTAAAAAAGTATCCGCCATAGAAACTTCAGCAATATGATTCTTATTTTTGTCAAGCAGCTCAGCCATCTTTAATGTAAAACTTGAATATTTTTATGTATAAAAAAGTTAAATACTTTTCTTTATGATAACCGAATCGAGCATATCGGCCGCATCTTCAATTATATCGGATATATGCACAATATGAAATATGAATTCGTTAATATGCATTTTTTCGGCAAGGGAAATATCTTTACTTTTAAAAATTTCTTCGGTAAGATGCCATTCCATTGTATCGGCATCTTCTTCTTTAGTATTAACTTCCTTAATATATTTTTTAACTTCCTTATAGTCGTTAAAGTAATGGGTAACTGCTTTTTCCAAGGGGGGAAGAGTCTCATAAGAAGCCCGGGCTAGTTTTAAAATATCTTCAGTGTATTTATCGGGAACCTCCGGATGTTGAGAAATGATAAAATCACAGCAGGATTCAGCCGCATCGGCGATATTATCCTGTCTTGCCACAAAATTTACCAGATCTTCTCTAATGGAAGGGAAAAAAGCACCTTTGTAAAGGGTCTCTATTATTTCTCTTCTTAAAGAGTCGGCGTTACTTTCAAATTCATGAGTTTTGTAAGCAAATTCACCGGGCTCTCCGATATCTTCTTTGAGGTAGCTTTCTATTGTATCTTCCATACTCTTAACTGTCTGGGAGACAGCTTTAAAGTGTTCTTTAATTAATTTTTGAACTTTTTTTTCTTTTTTTCGAGAAAACATGACCAACTCCTTTTTAAAAATTTAAATATGTATGTATTACGCTATTAAACAATCTAACAAATTATTTTTTAGCAAATTGTTATATAATTGTCAAAATTTTTTACTATAGAAAACAGTTTTCAAATGCTTCGTCAATAATTTCCTTTTTTAAGGGCTTTGTCTTTTCGGTTTTTGGGGCATCGATTGATGATATTGCCGCCGCATTCTTTAGCAGATCCCTGGGGATATATCCTCTTAAATTGAGCTCGGCATCTTTAATTTTTCGAATCACATATTCTTCAATTTGAGGCGAAGTTTTAAAATCAAAATCCCGGCAGGCCATCTGAAATATTTCGCGAAATTGTTCTTCCGTTGGATCCTTGACAAAAATTTTATTTTTAAGACGTCTGAAAAAAGCCTCATCTCCCAGATTTTCGGGTTTCAGATTTGTGGAAAACAGTAGAATCTGGTCCAGGGGAATAATTACCTGTTTGCCGGTATGCATTCTTACATAATCTATCTTTTCTTCAAGAGGGACCATCCATCTGTTTAGAAGGGCTTCGGGACTTACTTTTTGCCTGCCAAAGTCATCTATTACCAGTGCTCCGCCGTTTGCTTTTATCTGAAGGGGGGCCTCATAAAATTTAGAAATAGGATCGTATTTTAATTCCAGATCATCCAGTGTAAGTTCTCCGCCGGCTACGATAAGAGGGCTTTTGCACATATTCCATCTCCTGTCAAACTGGCGGTTCTTCTTTTTAAACAGCGAAAAACTCTCTTTTATATAGCCTTTTTTATGCAGCTCATTCTCTCCGGTGTTATCTTTATATATCTTTTTATGGTATACCGGATCAAAAACTTTTATTATTTGAGAATCAACTTCTATAGCATGGGGGATAAGGACTTTGTCCCGGTAAATATTGCTGCAGGTTTTTGAAATAGTACTTTTACCATTTCCCGGTGGGCCGTGAAGAAAGACGGTTTCTTTTGATGTTAACGCAATAGTAAGTTTTCTGATTAAATCTTGCCCGAGCACTAAATCTGAAAGTGAATCTTGTATGTCCTGGGTAGTGACATCATGAGACAGCCTTTTTTGACTGTTTATAATTTCGCGGTATTTTTCAATAGGTACGGGGGCCGGCCCTACATACTTATTTCTTTCCATAATTTCTTTTGTGCGTGCTAAACCGGTCTGGGTAAGTTTATAGGGGTAAAGCGCCGGTGAGCCCACTTTTTCTTTAGAAACAGAAATACTGGTTATATAGGCATCGCCTTTATTTAAATAGGAAAGTATATTTTCCACTATGTTTTTAAAAGGCAGACACAAAATTTTACTTATTTTTTCTCCGGACAGCTCTCCGTAAGAATATAATATCTTTAAGACAAGGTCCGCCAAAAATTCTCTGTTAAGTCCGGTTTCCGGTATGCTTTTGGGGGCTACCGGAAGTGTGAATTTACCATCCTTTAAATTTTGACCGTCCCTGTATTCCCACAGCTCGTTTATTCCGGTTATAGAACTTAAATCCTTAAAAAGTATATAGTCAATGTGGTCTTTATCCTGTGTGCCTGATATACGATTATAATCTAAAATTGATATTACTTTTTTATTTTTTGGACCGCAGGGAAATAATTTTTCTTTAGAGTGGAGTAGAACATCACTAAAGAATTTTTTATCGGTATTATATTCTTCGTCCGAATCTGGAAAGAAAAGTTCATGGCAGTTTTTACCGCTTAATCTGGAAGGCCTGGAATTAAAAAATCTTGCGGCTTTATCATTTATAAAAGTTACTTTTAAATCAGGGGAAAAGATAACCAGAGGGATTCCGATAGTCTTATTAAAATTTTTATATAACTTTTTCCAGCTTTGTAATTGGTGTATTTTTCCGGTTTTTTGTTTGACCTTGCTTTCTAAAGAAGAAATCTCTTTTTTTAACCGGACCACCTGTTCTTCCAATTCCTTGAATTTTTCCTTGTCTTTTCCGAATATAGCCATGGCAGACCTTAAAGTTTAAATCCTAAAGATATATAGTGACCTAAATTAATGTCTTGAACCAGATTCATTACATAGCTGAATGTATAAGGTTTTGTTTCTATCTCCAAACCTAAATTTATTCTGGGATTAGAATTTTCTGAATTTATATTCATTTTTCCTCCTGTCATAAAAGTTAAACTGTCAAAAACTCCACCTCTGGTAAAAGTGCCTTCAGTATTTAAAATCACTTTATAATCCAAGCCCCCCATAAGATAAATATCTTTAGAATTAAGGGGGAAGTTTAAATCAGAATTTGCAGATAATTTATCCTCCCCTATGGCTATAGAATATTTTAAACCCGTCTGCATTGAAGAGGGTATATCTGAATATTTTTCTAAATATTTAAGTTTTGTACCGAGATTTCTCAGGCTAGCCCCTAACCGCAAATTGCTATTTTTAAAATTTATTGTTTTCTGGGTACCGGCATCTATAAGATAAGATGTAGCAGAATATCCAAAAATACTGGATTCTAACATAGTTAAATTAATACCCACCGGCATGTTATACCCGGGTATCCCCGGCAGGGAAGCGGTTAAAGAAAAAACAGTGTCTTCCTGCCCTATCTCTTTTACGTATTCACCGCCGGAGGTATAAATACCTACTTTACCGGTGGTTCTATAAATTACATTGGCTCCGATATATACTGAATAAATCTGCTGTCCGTAGGTTGCCGACACAAAATCATCTTCAAAATGTCCCCGGTTGTACATAAATGATAATTCTCTTTTTTCCAGGCCTGTTAAGCCCGCGGGATTAACTCCAAAAGTTTTTAAACCGGTGTCCCCGGAAACCGCATTGTATAAAACTGCCTGGGAAGCTGTTACAGGTTTAGTTAAGGTGATGCCCGCCGCTTCTCCGCTTTCTCCGTAAGTATCTGCGCAGATGAAAACTAATAGAGTAATAAGAGACGAAAATATTTTATATTTTTTCATAAAAAAAATCATTTGAGAATAGGTATTTTCCTCTGTTCTTCAAAACCGGGGCCTTCCAGCCGTATAATATAAATTCCCGGTTCTACGGTATTATTCCTGAAATTAGTTACATCCCATTCAATATAATTTTCCCCTTTGCCGGTATACATTACATCTTCATAAACCAGATCTGCATTAAGGGTGTAGATAGTATATCTTACTTCTCCGCTTTCTTGGGCGGTAAAATAAATTTTAGGTTTTTCACCGGTATTCAGATTAATAAATCCTTCTTTACCTCCCACCACGTACACCTCATCGTAGGGGTCTTCCACTTCCGATAAGATACCTTTAAGTACAGTGATTTGATACTCTTTTGAGCTGGCGCCATTTTCGGCAGTTGCCGTGGCCGTTATTTTAGTTTCTGTACCCGGGGACCCCAGAGCAATAGTTTCCGGTTTACCGTCTGCGGTTCTGTTATTATTAATTTCTATAATTCCTTTTTTATCGGCAATAAAGGGGATAATTTGAATCTGGCCGACGTTGTATTCTACTTCAACTTCATACTTAGTGGCATTTTTAGAAAAAAGCGGTTCTAATTCCCCGGGGGTAATCAGTAGGTTTATTAAAAAGGCATTGTCATTAAGCATTACAGTGGACCGGACTATACTGACAGTGTAAATCTTTTCGTTTTCGCCGTCGGCGGATGTAACCAGTATTTCGACAGTTGTCGTTGAACCTTTCCGGCCGATTGATACGGTTTTTGGTGTTCCGCTGTCAGTTTCATCCCCGATAATAGACATAGAAGCATTTTCATCTAAAAGAGTAGCGGTAATATCAATAGCTGTGACATTGGAGCTTACCTTAGTTTTATAACCGGTAATATTTTTATTAAATTGTTTGTCTAAATTTCCCGGATTTAAATTTAGGGCTGATAAGAGGGCCCGGTAGCCGGGTCCGGACGCTCTTGTTACTGTAATTTTGTAGCTGCGTTTTGTAAAACCGTCTTCGGCTGTAACTACAATATCTATTACAGTCTCCGATCCGGGGTTGTTTAAGTTGACCGTCTTCTGGCTACCGCTTTCAACTCTACTATCATTTATATTTACTATAGCTTTTTTATCTGATAGAACAGGGGTGATACTGATAGCGTCATCGTCGTAATCTAAATTTACATCATAATCTGTAATACCGGCTGAAAAATTAGGCTCTAAATATCCGGGTACGACATACATATTTGTAAGTGAGGCGTTGTCGTTAAGTATTTTTTCTGACCTGTAAACTTTTACTGTGTAAGTAGCCTGGGAAACCCCGTCTTGAGCGGTAATAGTGGTATATACTGTTGTTGTCGTTCCTTTTACTCCCAGTTCGATAGTTTCAGCTTCGCCGCTTGAAGCTGTTGCGTTGTCAATTTTTAAACCAGCGTTTTCATCGGAAAGGGTAGCGGTTATTTCAGTCTCCTCTACATTAGAACTTACTTTTGCGGTATACAAAGTAGTAGAATTATCAAAGGGAGAATCTAAATTTCCGGGATGCAGATCCAGTTCGGTAAGGTCTGTATTATCGGAAGGATCCCGGTATATTTTAACAGTATAAGTTTTTGTCGTAGATTCGTCTTCAGCTGTAACTACAATATCTATAGTAGTTGTTGAATCTTTTGGATTTAAAGAAACAGTTTCAGCCTGATTATTAGTAGCGGCAAAGCCATTAATTTTTAAAGAGGCATTAGTATCGGATAGTCCGGCGGTTATGTTTACTGTTCCTGTTGCCGGTCCCACGTTAGAGGTGTAGCTAAAAGTTCCGGTACTGAAACTCGGTGAAAGACTGCCCGGATCGATAGATAAATTATTTAGACGTGCATCAGTAGACGGATTTCTTTCGACAGTAACGGTATAAGTCTTTTGGGTATCACCGTCCTCAGCTGTAACTTTAATATCTATTTCGGTGGTAGTAGTCTCGTCATTAAGAGCAATTGTTTTATGCTCGCCGCTATCTATCCGGCTGCCGTTGATTTCGGCTATTGCGTTTGTATCGGAGCGGGTAGAAGTTAAAATTACTTCGGTAACATCGTGGGCCACCTCGGCTTCGTAGTTTGTGGTATAAGAAGTGAATTCCGGTTCTAATTCTCCGGGGTTAACTGACATATCTTCCAGGTCGGTATCATCATTGAGAGGGTCATCGTACCGGTGCAGTCGGTATACATCTACAGTATAAGTTTTTGTAGTAGTACCGTCTTCGGCAGTAACATTAATTGTTATGGTGGTGGTGGAGCCATCTCCACTGAGATAAACTCTCTCAGATTCGCCGCCTGAAACAGGATCCCCGTTAATTTTAAGCCCGGCGTTTTTGTCCGATAGAAAAGCTGTTACATCGGTATTTTCAACGTCGGAACTGACCTTTACGTTGTAGCTGGTCTCACCAGCAGAAAATGCCGGCTTTAAGTTGCCAGGGTCCAAGTCCAGATCATCGAGGTCGGCATCACCGGAGGGTGGAGCCAGTCTTTTTACCAGTATGGAATATTCTTTAGTGGAACCATTTTCTGCGGTAACTACAATATCTATATTTTTTGTTTCCCCGGCAGGATTAAGAGTTATGTTTTTACTGCTAACGCTATCTCCGTCAATGGTTAGAGTTGCATTTGTATCGTCCGCCGTGGCAGAAACATCGACATTGCCGATATCAGAAGCCACTTCAACGTCATAGTCGGTGATGTAACTGTCAAATACGGGGTCAAGTGTACCCGGGGATATCGTTAAACCGGATAAATTTGCGTTATCAGATGGCGGAGCTGCAGCTCTATTTACAGTCACGGTATAAGATTTTTCGGTTTCACCGTCTTCTGCGCTTACGGTAATATCTATTACAGTAGAAGAGCCTGCTGAATTAAGATTAATAGTTTTTGTACCGTTTTCAGCGCGCGTACCGTCAATTGAAACAAAAGCGTTCTGGATATCTTCAGGGTAAGCCGTTAAATCAACTTCTTCAACATCATGGGCGACATCTACAGTATAGTCAAGAGTAGATGAATCAAACCCCGGTTCTAACTCCCCGGGGGTAATCATAAGATAATCTAAGTTGGCATTGTCATTAAGCATCTGTTCTGATCTTTTTACATATACGGTATAAGTTTTTGTAGTTTCATTGTCGGCGGCGGTAACCATGACATCTATTTTCGTCTCTGATCCCGGCCCACCTAAGGTTATAGTTTCCGGGTTCCCGGAGGTAGCCTGATTATCATCAATTGTTAGTGAAGCGTCTGAATCGGATAGGGTAGCAGTTACATCTGTAGCTGTAACATCAGAACTTACCTTTACGTTGTAGTCTGTATCCTGGGAATCAAAGCCCGGCTCTAAATTTCCGGGATTTAGGTCCAGATCATTTAGATCCGCATCCTGCGACGGCGCATCTCTGTTGACAGTAATAGTATATGTTGTCTGGGCACTGCCGTCCTCTGAAATAACTAAAACTTCTATATCCGTGGTCGTACCGCCCTCATTAAGGGGGATTTCTTCAGTAGTATTGTCGTTTATCCGTTTATGGTTAACTTCTATTACGGCGTTTGGATTATCCCCGGAAAGGGTGGGAGTTACGCCTATGCTTGCGACATCCCAGGCTACATCGACATCGTATTCGGTAGTACCGGATGCAAACCCCGGATTTAATAATCCGTGATCTACGGTTAAATTACCCAGTTTGGCGCTGTCATTAAGTATTTCTCCGGATCGGTATACATAAAGAGTGTAAGTCTCTGTATTACTGTCATTATCTGTAATTACTACATCTATTTCAGTTGTAGTACCCGTGGAATTGTTAAGATCAACTGTTTCAGGTTCTCCGCTTTCAGCACTTTTACCGTCAACAGTTAAGGAAGAACTTTCATCGGCCAGGGTGGCGGTTACATCAATTGTATTTACATCAGAGCTTACCGTAACATCATAGGTGGATTGTTCCACCTGGAATGAGGGTTCTAAATATCCGGGGTCAACTTCCAGTTGCATTAATTGGGTAGATTCAAATTCCCTGTATTTTGCTACCCATAGCCGGGATTCGTCCCCGACTTCGTCTGTACCGACCAGAACTATATCATTATTTGCGCTTATAGAGACATCAGTCGGGTAAGCATTGGGCTCATCCTGGGATACATCATAAATATATTGTTGGTTAAGGTCGGTATCGTATTTAAAAAATGCTGCCTTACCGTCGTATTCACCGGAAACATATATCTCATTATCGGCATCTTTTAAAGCTAATCCTCCCATGCGGGTAGTGCCTGATGCCTGCTCCTTTTTATGGCTGTTTAAAGAACCGTCGGAATTAAGTTTAATAAGCCGGGCATAATCGGAGTAGGAAACCGTAAAAAATACATTATCGTTAGAATCTACAGCTACATCCATCCCCGAACTATCCTGGGCATCCAGATCAAAGTCGCCAACGGTTTTAAACCAGACTTCATCTAGGGTGTTTATATCGTGTTTGGCGACAAAAGCTTTTCTTGTCATATCGCCCGACTGTTCCCCGACTACATAGACATAATTTCCCCGCACAAAAGTTTCATTAATGTCGATACTTTCCATATCGTTTGAACTGCCGGTGCCGGTCTCGTATTGATGGCGGTCAATTTCTGAACCGCCGGATGAAAAACTTATTAAACCTATCTCGTATTCAAACTGTAAGTTTTCAGGGTCGTCATCTGTTATTTCGCCGGCGTAATACCCGGTATAAATATTGTTGCTGCTGTCCACACTGCTGCCCATAAATTCGGACTGGGTGTATCCTGGTAGAGAAATCATCCTGTTTTGACTGCCTCCTGTGGTGTATTGCCACAGGTAAGCCTGGGGAAGGGGCATACTGACCTCTTCTTGCTGCTGGTTTCCATCTAAATCTTCATATTCATAAGTCCAGGTATGTAATTCTTCGACAAATCCGGTCATGTATGCATAGGTATCCCCTAAAGTTATAGAGGTTGCCTCGTCGTTTAAACCACCGGAAAAATCTTTTACCAGAGTAAAGTGATTTATCCACCGGTCATACCACCACCAGTACCAGCCTTTTTGGTAACTGGTTTTAAGATATACCCAGTCAGTGGTGGCCTCATAGTCCCCGGGAATCTTTTTTCCCGCAGAATATATGTAATCATTGGAATCGGTAGCGACGCTGTTTAGCACGCCGGCCGCAGAATAGGTCTGGGCCCCTACCAGCTTAGGTTCTTGAGCGTGTGCAGGGGTGGCGACAATGCCAGCTAAAAGCAAGAAAATTAGCGATAATTTCTTACAAGTAAGAATTCGGATTGGAAAATCTGTTAAGTGCCGGAAAAAATTAAGTTTGGAAATCATGGATTTTCATTTAACTAATAATAAATTTTAGATAAAATAATAGCATTATTAATATAAAAATTTTAATTAATTATTCTCATTATTCCCCATTATAATAACAATTTTATTTTTTTTTTGCAAATATAAAAGTCAGGCAAATTAATTATCTATATAAAATTATTAGAGTTAATAGCAGCGGTCTAAGGTAATTTGACTTTAAAGTTCGGGATATGTAAAAAATTAGAACAATAAAACAGGATATTAAATTATAATTACGGGAAGTTAAATCAGGACTGCAGAGAAAAAAGATGATAAACATATTATATAAAAGAAGTTTTAGGTAAAAAGTGGCCAAAAAAAATACTATAGCATCGGTAATATATATAGGAATTCCGGCTTAAAATGCTGTATTCAATAGCATTATTTTTTTTAGGTATAATGTTTTTGTGGTTTGGGGCAAATAAATTTATTGAAGGCGGGAGCATGATAGCCGGTTCTCTGGGAGTATCTACTCTTATTATAGGTTTAACTGTGGGAGCCGTAGGCACATCTTTGCCGGAATTAATAGTATCCTGGCTGGCCGCCGGTGTGGGAAGTTCCAATATCTCCCTGGGGAATGTAGTGGGCTCTAATATTGCAAACATAGGATTGGCCCTGGGATTGGGAGCTTTTGTGTTTCCGGTACCTGTGGAAAAAGATGTAAAAAAATACGATTACTGGATATTATTAATTTCAGCTCTGGGTTTATTTATAGTAACCCGGGATCTGGTTTTTACAGGATTTGAAGGAAAATTTTTTATAATAGCTTTTGTCTTATATGTTTTTTTCCTAATATACAGGCATAAATTGGATTCCCGGCTGGATAAAGAAGCCCGGGTATCCCAAAAATCTTTAAGCTGGGGGATAATATTTTTTATTGCCGGGGCGACCGGTCTGTATTTCGGAGCTAAGATAATTGTAGATACAGCTACTGAAATTGCTGTGAATTTCGGAATTTCCGAGGCGATTATCGGAATAACTGCCGTGGCAGTGGGGACTTCTCTTCCGGAAGTTGCCGTTGTTCTTTCAGGCAGTATAAAGAAAAAACCGGAAATAAGCCTGGGTACAATAGTGGGCTCCAATATAATAAATACATTTTTGATTGCCGGAGGGGCAAGTATAATTTCACCTGTAAATATTGTAAAAGGAGAATATCTTTTTCAGGCCCCTGCTGTTTTGATATTTACTTTACTTTTATTTCCGGCGGCCTTTTTGGGGGAAAAGATAGAACGCTGGGGCGGAGCCATACTTTTAGCCGGATATATTATATATTTAATCTTTCTTATTTGACAAATGGTCTTAAATTTAGATAATAAACCCCCTAAAATATCAGAGTATAATTAATTAAAAGCAGTAAAAAAAATAGGAGAATATTATGAACAAAGAAATTGAAAAACTTTTAAGAAAAAAATGTAGTGAAGAGAGTTTTGCGAAGCTGAAAAATATTCCCGGCGAAAAAGTTGTGAATTTCATAGCAAAGTATGTAAAACACTGTAATCCCGATTCTGTATTTGTGAGAGGAGATTCCCCGGAGGATGCTGATTACATTAGGACTAAGGCCATAGAAAACGGTGAAGAAAAAGAGTTGAAAACCGATGGTCATACTGTCCATTTTGACGGTAAAAACGACCAGGCCCGGGATAAGGAAAATACTAAATATCTTGTAACACCCCGGACTGAAATAGGCAGTAATATAAATAGTACCCAAAGAGAAGAAGGTTTAAAGGAAGTACACCAATATTTAAAAGATTCTATGGAAGGGAAAGAAATGTATGTGGGTTTTTTCTGCCTTGGGCCCAGAAATTCGGAGTTTTCTCTTCCCGCTCTTCAGATAACTGATTCCAGTTACGTTATGCATTCTGAAGGAATTCTTTACAGAACGGGGTATGACCAGTTTTTAAAGACCGGCGAGGGGGAGGATTTCTTTAAATTTGTACATACTGCCGGAATACTTGAAAACGGAGTTTCTAAAGAGATTGACAAACGCAGAGTCTATATAGATCTTGGGGAAAATACAGTTTATACTACAAATACCCAGTATGCCGGTAATACGGTAGGGTTAAAGAAACTGGCCATGAGACTGGCAATTAATAAAGCCGTATCTGAAGATTGGCTTACCGAACATATGTTTGTAATGGGGGTACACGGTCCCAAAGAGAGGATAACATATTTTACGGGAGCTTATCCTTCGGCCTGCGGGAAAACTTCCACGGCCATGATAAATGGAGAAACTATAGTGGGGGATGATATAGCTTATTTGCGTCCTATCGCCGGAAAATTGAGAGCTGTAAATGTTGAGAAAGGTATTTTCGGCATAATAAGAGATGTTAACAAAGAGGGCCAGCCGGTTATCTGGGATGCTATAAATTCCGAAGGGGAAGTGATCTTTTCCAATGTATTAATTAAAGACGGTAAACCCTACTGGTTGGGCGATCAGCGGGAAAAACCGGAGTCCGGCATAAATTATTCCGGAGAGTGGCATAAAGATAAAAAGGATGAAAACGGCAGGCCGGTAACCCCATCCCATAAAAATGCCCGGTTTACTATAAGTATAAGTGAACTGGATAATCAGGATGAACGGGCCGACGATCCGGACGGGGTGCCGGTAGGCGGGGTTATATACGGGGGAAGAGATTCGGATACCTGCGTACCCGTAGAGGAAGCCTATAACTGGGAGCACGGCATTCTTACCAAAGGGGCAACTCTTGAATCGGAGACTACAGCGGCAACTTTAGGAGAAGAGGGCGTAAGAAAGTTTAATCTTATGTCAAATTTAGATTTTATGTCGGTGCCGATTAATGAATACCTCGAGCAAAATTGTAATGTTCCCCAGAATATTGATTCTGTTCCCAGTATTTTTTCAGCAAACTATTTTCTCAGAAATGATAAAGGGGAGTTTTTAAATGCCATAGAAGACAAAAAAGTCTGGCTAAAATGGATGGAACTTAGAGTTAATGACGAAGTAGAGGCTATTAAGACGCCTACAGGATATATCCCTGTCTATGCTGATTTAAAAGAGCTTTTCCGGGAGGTTCTGAATAAATCTTACAGTAAAAAGGATTATGAAGAGCAGTTTACCGTAAGAGTGCCCGAACTCCTGGATAAAATAGAGAGAATAGTAAAAATATATGAGGATATTAAAGATACTCCCCAAAAATTGTTTGATGCTCTTAATAAGCAGAAGACCCGCCTCCGTGAAGCAGAAGAAAAATACGGGTCTTATATCTCTCCCTTTGAGTTGAAAAGTTAATGGACCAAAAACTCTATAAGGGCAAGACAAAAGTAGTAATTCCCCATTCAAATAACCGGCTGCTTATGAAGTTCCGGGATACCGTGCTGGGAAATAACGGTCAACCTGATTCCGGGGGAGATCAGGTCGTAGGGAATATAGAAGGTAAAAAATACTACTGTATGAAACTCACCGAATATTTTTTTCAACTTCTTTCCGATAGAGGAATTGAGAATCACTATCTTGAAACTATAGAAGAAAAAACGGCGATTTTAGTTGAAAAATCTAAAATTTTTGGTCAGGGATTGGAGTTTATATGTAGACTTAGGGCATTTGGAAGTTTTTTAAGGCGTTATGAAAATTATATCGAAAAATTTAAAAAGCTGAATTATCTGGTGGAAATAACTATAAAAGACGATAAAAAACATGACCCCCTTATAAATGATGAAACTCTGTTGGAACTGGATATAATTTCACCGCAAAATTTAAAAAAAACTAAAGCCCTTACTAAAAAAGTGGCCCGGATAATAAATGAGGATCTGGAAAAATACGGTTTAGAACTTGTAGATATAAAAGTGGAGTTTGGGGAAAGAGACAACCGGGTAGCTGTCATAGATACTATGAACTGCGATAATATGAGAATTATGGATAAAAAGAGCAGTAAATTTGTCGATTTTAAAAAACTTCACGACATACTTATAGAAGACGGTTAAAATGAATACGGATACCGGATATTTCGATACTCACGCGCACTTGGTGGATGAGAGGTTTAAAAAAGACCGGTTTGAAATTATTAAAAATTTAGGGGGTATTATATGTATATTTGAACCCGGAGAGGATATACAGACCTTTAACAGGTTGTTGGAAGAAAAGAATATCTGGGGGGCCGCCGGGATACATCCCCATTCTGTAAAAAATTTCAGTAAACACAGTGATACGTTGAATGAAATTTTTAATAAGAGAAAAATTGTTGCCGTTGGAGAGATAGGCCTTGATTTTTATTACAAAAATTCCTCCACCCAAATACAAAGAAAAGTCTTTGAAAAACAGCTTGATCTCGCCCGGGACAAAAACTTGCCTGTGATAATTCATTCCCGAAAGGCGTTTAAAGATACGTTAAATATTTTAGATAACTTTAAAGACCAAAAGATACTCATTCATTGTTTTACAGGGACGTCCGGGGAATTAGATGAATTACTTAAAAGAGGGTATTATATAGCACTCGGAGGAGTAGTAACTTTCTCAAATACTGATTCTCTAAGGGCTGCGGTAAAAAGAATTCCTGTGGATAAACTGTTGTTGGAAACTGATTCACCGTATCTTTCGCCCTCTCCGTTAAGAGGAAAGCGTAACCAGCCCGGCTATGTAAAATATACGGCCCGCTGTTTAAGTGAAATTAGAGGTAAAACTCCGCAGCAGATAAAAAAACTTACTTTCAATAATGCCAGAAAATTTTTTGAAATATCCGGATAAAATTATATTATATTTTAAAAATCAGTTTATATATTTAGAGCAAAATTGAGATTTTTTAAAATAATTGCTATAATTAGGAATTAAATGTTAAGTGTAAATAAATATATAATACGGGAAGGTAATAAATGACATATCAAAGAACAAAATATCCTCCGTGGAGCTGGTCGTCTTCAAGGAATAATACTTTTCAGGAATGTAAAAGAAAATACTATTACAATTATTATTTAGCTCACAACGGGTGGGAGGACAGTGCCCCCGAAGAGTGTAAACTGGCCTACCGGCTTAAGAAACTTACCGGAATATATCTTATACTGGGAAGTGCCGTTCATGAAGTAGCTGAATATGCTTGTAAAATTGTAGATAGTACCGGAGAATATCCGGACAAAAAAAAGTTAATAGACAAGGTAAGGTATCTGCTTAATCAGGCCTGGAAAGAGTCCCGGGAACCGCATAAGTGGAAGGCCAGTCCCAATCAATATTTTATGCTGCAGGAGTTTTACTATGGCAATGGACTGTCGGATAATTTAATAAAAAAGATAAAAAACAGACTATATAAGGCAGTGGATAATCTTTATGAATCACCGTCTATTAATGACTTGGTAAAGCAGTCTTGCAGTTTGGAGATGGTGGAAAATATGGATACATTCAACTTTAAGGGTACACCGGTATACGCCATTCCGGATTTAGTTTATACCGATGAGGCGGGAGATTGGTATGTAGTGGATTGGAAAACCGGTAAAGAATACGATAAACACGACGATCAACTTAATTTATACGCCCTTTATATTAAAAATAAATTCGGTATTTCGGCCGATCTTATGAAGGGAAGAGTGGAATATCTTTTAAACGGCAGTACAAGAGAAGTAAAGATAACCGAAAAATCTCTGGAAGAGGCAAAAGAGAAAGTTTCCCGGAGTATAGAGGATATGAAAAAGTATTTAAAAGATCCCGATAAAAATATCCCCTGTGCCAAGGAGAAATTCCCTCTGACCGATCAAAAGCGGTTTTGTAAATGGTGTAAATTTTATGAATTGGATAAAGAGGAGTTAGGTGATATCTTATGAATAAATCATTTGTACTGGATACCAATGTCTTAATCCATGACCCGGGAAGTCTTTATAACTTTGAAGATAATGAAGTTGTTTTACCTCTTACAGTAATAGAGGAGCTTGACAAATTAAAAAAATTATCGGATGAACGGGGCCGGAATGCCCGCCTGATAACCAGGAGATTGGATAATTTAAGAAATAAGGGCAAACTTTTTGAAGGCGTAAAGACCGATAAAGGGGGAATCATAAGAATTGAAGCAGATAAAAAAGCCGATATTCCCACTTCCCTGGTAAAAAAGGCTGATAATGAGATACTTGCCGTGGCCCTGGGCCTAAAAGAGAGCGGTAAAAATGTAATATTTATATCTAAAGATATTAATATGCGGGTAAAAGCAGAGGTGCTGGGTTTAGAAGTTCAGGACTTTGAAAAAGCTAAGGTCCGGTTTGAAGAATTATATTCCGGGTGGCGAGAATTAGAAGTAAAAGATAACCTTGTGGATGAATTTCTCAGCCAGAAGAAGATGCCCATTCCCGCGGATATAGAGAAACAGCTTTCGCCACAGGAATTTATAAAATTAAGATCACAGTCTGATAATAAAAAGACAGGTCTGGGACGGTATTCGCCCCGGGAGGATCTTATAGTAAAGCTTACTCACGCACAGAGTCGACCGTGGGGTCTGAAAGCTTTAAACGTAGAACAGCAGTTTGCTTTTGAAGCAATGTTAAATGACGATATTGAACTGGTAACTTTGCTGGGGGTGGCCGGCACGGGAAAAACCTTAATAGCTCTTGCCTGCGGTCTGCATTTAACTTTTGATGAAAAAAAATACCGGCGGGTTATGATATCCAGACCAGTTGTTCCCATGGGAAAAGATATCGGTTATCTACCCGGTTCAAAAGAAGAAAAACTTGCCAACTGGATGGGAGCTTTTTACGATAACTTGGAATTTTTAGTTGAAGAAAGTGGTAAAACTTTCGGTAAGAGTAAGAAAAACAATGTAAATTTAAAACCTTCGGATGTAGTGGATAACCTTTTTGATACCGGAAAAATAGAGATTGAGGCGTTGACGTATTTAAGAGGGCGAAGTATCCCCCAGCAGTTTATGATAATTGACGAAGCACAGAATTTGACTCCACTGGAAATAAAGACTATAGTTTCCAGAGCCGGCAAAAATACTAAAGTGGTTGTTACCGGGGATCCCTACCAGATAGATAACCCCTATCTGGATTCTGCTTCTAACGGGTTGACATATCTGGCGGAAAGATTTAAAGGACAGGATATTTTTGCGCATGTTACCTTATCTAAAAGCGAGAGGAGTAATCTGGCCGGTCTGGCGGCGGAATTACTGTAAATGTATAAAAATTTAGCTCAATTTTTTCTTGATAGGACAGAATTCTATAATGACGGCATTGCCCATGTAGAACCGGTCGATGATGGGTATAAAAAATATACTTACGGGGATTTCAGGGAGGATGTATTAAAGCTTTCCGGCTATTTATTAAAAGCCGGTATAATAGATGATAATTCTAAGATAGCCCTGTTAGCTGAAAATTCTCATTACTGGACAGTAGTATATTTTACCGCCCATTTTTTAGGTATTCCCGTAGTGCCGCTGGATACTAAATTACATGCCAGTGATAATATCCATTTTCTGAGGCATAGCAAGGCCGATATTCTATTTACGGATTCAAAAATTTATGATGGCTTAAACCTGGAGATAAGATCGGGTTTAAATATAAAAGAAGCTATAGTAACTGATACATCCCGGCCCTATAACGGGGAGAAGAGCTTAAAAAATATTCTTAAAAACGAAACTAATATAAAAGGTATAGACAATTATCCGGGTTTAGAAAAAAGAGATAAGAATGATCTGGCGGCGATCTTATATACTTCCGGTACAACCGGGTCTCCGAAAGGCGTTTCTCTTACTCACGGTAATTTACTTCATCAGATAGATGCTATACCTTCTATAATAAAATTTAAAAAAGACGATGTATTTGTAGCTATTTTGCCGTTATTCCATGCATTCCCGGCCGCAGGTACCATGTTAATCCCGTTAGCGGTGGGAAGTAAAGTAGTTTTTTCTAATACTCTTCGGGCCACTAAAATTGTCCGGTATATGAAAGACCAAAAAGTTACTGTAATGCTTGGGGTCCCGGCTCTTTTTGATTCTTTTAAAAATGCAATAAACAGAAAAGTAAAAAATTCTTCTATTTTAAAACGGGTAATTTTCACAACTTTTAAAGGGGTTAATAAAGTTTTAAATAAAGTTAATATTAATGCCGGTTCTGCGGTATTTAAAAATGTTAGGCAGAAAGCGGGTCTCAGTACACTCAGGTTAATGGTTTCCGGCGGAGCTCCGCTGGTACCCTCAACCGGCGATTTTTTTGATATGCTGGGGATAGAGTTTGTACAGGGGTATGGTTTAACAGAAACGGCACCGGTTTTAACCGTAAATTACAGAGTTCCTGCCGGCTTAGAATCGGTAGGCAAACCAATTGACGGAGTTAAACTTAGAATAAAAAATAAAAACGAAAAAGGTTACGGGGAGATTGAAGCAAAGGGGGATAACGTAATGAGCGGTTATTTTAAAAATGATAGAGCTACTCGAAAAGTTATGGATAACGGCTGGCTCAAAACTGGCGATATAGGTTATATCGATGATAATAATTGTCTGTACATTAAGGGCCGGTCTAAAAACGTTATTGTTACTGCGGCGGGTAAAAATGTATACCCCGAAGAAATTGAAGCAAAGTTACAACACAGCGATTATATAAGTGAAGCAATGGTGTATGGTAAGGAAATGGATAATAAAAATGAGAAAGTAGCTGCTCTTATTTATCCGGATCATGAAAATTTAGATAAGTATTTTAGCGAGAAGAAAGTTGAAGAGAGTAAAGAGTCCATTTATAATATAATAAATCAAGAAATAAAAAAATATACTGAAAACTTACCGGCTTTTAAGAAAGTGAAATATTTTAAAATTCAGCAGGAAGAATTTCAGAAAACAACTACCCGCAAAATAAAAAGATATCTATATACTGATAGATAAAAAAATAAAATTTTACTATTCTAAATATTTAATTTTTTTTGAAAAACCGTAAAATGTCTGCCCGGTTTGTAAAAATCTTTAACTGCCGGTGTATTATTAATATTTACACATTCCCCTTCATCTTTACTTATGTTTTTATACCCCATGCCGGTAAATAATTTCTGGGAAGGACTGTTTTCAGGATCCACGGTTAATTCTATTTTTTTGATTCCTCTTTTCTTTAATTTTTTTTCTGCTGCTTTTAAAATTTTTTTGCCAAGTCCTTTACCCTGCATATCAGGATGAATGCCTATCTGCCACATAAATAAATTTTCCGGATTTACCTGGGAGATAAAACTTGTAAGAAAACCAGCCCAATTGCCGTTTAATTCTGCGATAAAACACGTATTTCGAAAATACCTGAGCGTTAATTTGTATAAGTGAACCGGATACTGTTCCAGGGGAGGGCAGTTGGCCACAAATTTATGCAATTTTAAAAATTCTTCTTCTTTAGCTTCACGAATATTAAAATCTGAATTTTTCATATTTATCTTATTGCCTCCCTCACATACTTTTTCTTAGAATTAATTAATTTTTCAGAGCCGATATCGCATCTGTATCTAAAATTACCTTTTATCAATGAGATAGCTTTTTCTACACTGTTATTTGCTTTAGCAATGGAATTCCCCTGACCTATAAAAGCAACTCCTCTTTCTTTACCTACATTTAACCTGTTCCCCGAAACTATTCCCCCGCTGTAATAGAAATTTACTCCCAAATCCTTTAATTTATCTTCAGGAAAGGCAATATCCAGTTCCTGATATAATTTCCGGGGATAGTCCCGGGGCACTATATATTTGCAGACGGTGGCCCGATTCTTAAAATTTAATTTTATATCATTACCTTTCATTAAACTAAAAATTTTATCAGCTATATTATCTTTAAGAACTGTAAGAGTATTCATCCATTCCGGATCTCCGGGCCGGAAATTATACTCCACAACTTTAATACCCGAAGGGGTTAGAATAAACTGGCCGTATAAAAACCCCCGGCAATCTTTGCCTGTTTTTTGAGTAAAATAATTCACAGTCTTTTGAATTATTTTAAGAGAGTATCGGTATTCTTCTGGTGTTAAAAAGGGAAGTATTTTTTTTGTATCCGAGTAAGAGCCCATGCTTGCCGTATTTGGCCCTTTATCATTGGGTTTTAATTTTTTAAAATCCTGAACGGCCGGAGTGGGAATAATTGTTCCGTCATATGCCAGGCACTGTATTGTGAATTCTTCTCCGGTTAACTTTTTTTCTATAAGAACTTTTGATTTTCCGCTTATTTTTTTATTTAAAATTTCCCGGATATAATTCTTTATATCCTCTTTGGTTTTGAGCTGTTCATCTGAAACTTTTACCCCCAGACCTTCGGTAAGTCCCACCGGTTTAACGGCTACATCCCAGTTTAATTTTCCGGCAAATTCTATGCCTTTTTCTATTTTCTTAAAAACTCCGAATTTTGGAACTATATCCATATCAATTTCTTTTAAAATATTTCTGGCGTAAGCTTTATCTATTTCCAGCCGGGCGGCCTGTTTACTGGGAGCAAATACGGAAAAGCCGGCCCGTTCGAGTACGTCAGTGAGTCCATTTGAAAGGGGGGAGGCTGTAGTAATTAGCACTAAATCCGGTTTGATATCCCGGGCGTATTGAATTATGTTTTTATTATCGGATAAACTTCCGATTTTATACCCGTCGGCCAGTTTAAGTATTCCCGGATTTTTAGTACTTAGATAACAGAATACCCGGTAAGTAGAACTTTGTTTTATATTTTCTATTGTTATCTGCTCTTTAGCCCAGCTTCCTATTAGGAGTATTTTTTCAGTCATATTAGGTATCTGTTCTTCTATTTATTCTATCAGTTCCTTCGGGTATGAGGGAAGAAGTGTTATCATGGTGTGATAATAAGCTTACTATTCCCCGGGATTTATATTCTGCAGCCCCTTCAAGATCCAGCTGAAGTTTACAGCCATCACAATTACGGTCGCAAAATACCGGTTCGTAAGAATCGGGTTCCTTATAAGTAGTTATATTTCCCTCATAATTTCTCAAGACTACTTTTCGGGTTGACCAGGAAATAAGGTAATTTGGCATAACCGGTATTTTACCCCCGCCTCCCGGAGCGTCTATAACATAAGTCGGTACAGCCAGTCCGCTTGTGTGACCTATCATGTTTTCGATTATTTCGATTCCTTTCCCTACGGGGGTCCGAAAATGAAAGAGTCCTTCAGTTAAATCACACTGGTATAAATAATATGGTTTAACCCGGTTTTGAAGCAACTTATGCATGAGATTTTTAATTATCCTGGGACAATCATTAACGCCGGCCAGTAATACCGACTGATTTCCCAGAGGAATTCCGGCATCGGCCAGTTTCTTCAGCGCCTTTTGAGCTGAGGAAGTTAGCTCCCGCGGGTGGTTAAACTGGGTATTTAACCACAGGGGATGATGTTTAGCTAAAATTTCAACCAGACTATCTGTTATTCTGAATGGCAAAACCGCCGGAAATCGGGTACCGATCCTTACCATTTCAACGTGGGGTATTTTAGTTATTTCAGTAAGGATCCAGTCCAGATAGTCATCGGAAAGCATTAAGGGATCTCCGCCGGATAAAATTACATCTCTGATCTGGGGGGTCTCTTTAATATATTTAATTCCCTTTTTGACAGTTTTTTTAGAGGGAATATAATCTGTATCCCCAACTTTTCTTTTCCGGGTACAGTGCCGGCAGTACATGGAACACTGGTTACTTATTGTAAATAATACTCTATCCGGATACCGGTGGGTAATTTCCGGTACAGGCTTATCTTCATCTTCATGGAGGGGATCTTCCATATCGTATTTAGTCACTATAAGTTCGTTGGGATCGGGAAAAGCCTGTTTAAATATGGGATCCTTTTTATAATTTTCTTTTTTAATTAAAGATAGATAATAAGGGGTAATAGAAAGCGGAAATTTTTGTAGAGTTTTTTTTAGTTTTGCTTTCTCCTCTTTGTTAAATTCTATACCCGTTAATTTTTGAAAAGTTTCTATATCTTTAATGGAATGTTTTAAATGCCATTGATAGTCTTTCCATTCTGATTTTTCGCGATTATTATTATCTATTGTCTCTTTAACATTTTTTTTATCTGACATTTTGGCTAACTCCTAAATATAAATGTATATTTTCAGTTCTTTAATCTATTAAATAGCTGTATATACCGGATAACTAATTAATACCATAATGCTTTAAAAGTATTTATCAAATTTCACAATTATACTTAATGAATTATGTCTAATTAGTTGAATTTTTTATAATTTTTTTATAACATAAAAAATCAAAAGGAAAAAGATAATTAGTAAAGAATACGGAGGAAAAAATGAAATTAGCAAAAAGAATTGGACGTTTAGGAACAGAAACGGCATTTGCCGTATCTCAGGAAGCTTCGGAGTTTGCGGCTCAGGGAAATAAAATTTACCCCTTTCATCTTGGAGATATTGATCTACCCACCCCGAAAAATATACAGGAAGCCACTTTTAAAGCTATAAAAGATGGTAAGACGGGTTACTGCCCTAATGCGGGTATTGATTCTCTCAGAGAGGCCCTGGCAGAAGATATTAATAAATCCCATAATACTGACTACAGTATGGAAAATGTTATCATTCAACCCGGCGGAAAACCTGTTATAGGGAAATTTATTTTGGCTTTGATGAATCCTGGCGATGAAGTCCTCTATCCCAACCCCGGTTATCCGATTTACGAATCCCAGATAGAGTTTCATGGAGGTATTCCGGTGCCCTATACTTATAGGGAAGGAAAAGAAGGTTTCAAACTTGATCTTGACGGTCTGGAAAATTCTATTACAGAGAACACAAAAATTTTAATTTTTAACGATTTTCAAAATCCCATGGCTGCCGAAGCTTCCGAAGAGGAATTAGAAAGGATTGCTGGTTTGGTCAGGAAGCATGATTTATATGTGCTCTGTGATGAAGCTTATTTTGATATTAGGTATTCGGGAAAATCAAAATCGCTAACCTCCCTTGACGGAATGCAGGAAAGGTGTGTAATTGCCTATACATTTTCTAAAAAATTTGCTATGACCGGCTGGAGATTGGGAGCGGCTATTGCCCCCGATGATATAGCGCCGATTGTAGGAAAATTAAATACTAATGACGAGTCCTGTTCTAATCATTTTGTTCAGTACGGTGCTCTTGAAGGACTTACCGGTGACCAGTCCGGGGTAAAAAATATACTGAATACCCTTGAAAAAAGAAGAGACGTGGGATTTGAAATTTTAAATTCTATTAAAGAAGTGAAATGTTTTAAACCCCAGACGACTTTTTATTTATTCCCCAATGTAACGGAGGCTATGGATAAACTGGGAATAGATACTTATTCGGAATTTAGAAAAACTGTGCTTCATGAAACCGGAGTATCTTTTTGCACCAGATTACATTTCGGTAAAAAATTGCCGGGAGAGACCGAGAAATATATTAGATTTGCCTATTCCGGAATATCAGCTGAAGAAATGGAAGAAGGATTAACTAAGTTTAAAAAATTTATAGAAAAATAAATTTACTGAAAATTAAATAGTTATTTAGTGTTTAAACTACAGGAAAATAAGAGGAGTGGAGTACGTATTCTCTCTATATTATAGCGGGAATAATCATTCATCTACTTTATATTTAAATCTGCTTTGGAATAAAGCTGCTGACCCGGTGGAATTTGAAAAATAAAATTGCATGCCATTATTACTCAGGTAGAAACAGTTTTGAAACTCAATAAAGGCTGCGGGCCGTCTCCTGCAGGTGGTATGTTAGTTAAAAGCAAATCAAATGAAATTCCAGAAATTTGAAAAAGCCGTCAACAGGGTTGTCTTAAAATTGCCTGAAAAGTACAGGGCAATTTTGAATAAAGAAAAAATAAATATTCTCCCCAGAGAAAAAGTACCCCGGGCGGTCAGGGAGCGTCATCCGGGTAAAATTGTGTTTGGTATATTTACAGGTATTGCCCGAAAAGATAGAAAGACGTTTTCAGTTCAAACAGAGCCCACCCGTATTGAAATTTATAAGGAAAGTTTTGAGGAAGTTTTCGGCGTTGAACTTACCGAAGAAATGAAAAAGAAGATTTTCCATACAGTTATTCATGAAACAGCACATTACTTTGGTTTTGATGAAGACCAGCTCAAAAAACGAGGTTATTAGAAGAGGAATTTCAAAATTATTCAGCGAACTGAATTTTAAACCGGCATAAAGATTTTGCAATTTTCTGAAAAATGCTTTACTATTTAAAATATTATAAACAAAAGCAGTTCGGTTAAAAAATAAATAATATTAAAATGACGTCAAAAATAAAGAATTTTATAAATGAAAAAATATGGGTAATAAATACCGAAAAGTATGGTAGCATACGCGGTTTTCTATTTAGAGTTTTAAAAATAATAATAATAATTTCCAAAGATTTTGTCCGTGATAAATGCCATATGCTTGCTTCTTCGCTAACCTATTATACTTTACTTGCCGTAATTCCTACGGCCGCTGTTATTTTTACCGTATTACAGAAATTGGGAATACAGAGAACTTACGGTGCCGATTTTATAAATAAGGTTATATTTGATCCCGAACTTGCTTCGGAAATCATAAATTACGTGGATACAGCACAGCTAAGTGCCCTCGGTATTATCGGTGCGGTGTTACTGCTTAAAATTACTGTTTTTTTATTGCTTAACGTGGAAAAAGCTTTTAATGATATATGGGGGGTGAAAGAAAGTAGGGCTCTGTATAAAAAGTTGATATATTATATATCCGCGATTATAATTCTACCGGTTGTAATAACTGTTGGATTATCCGGGGCCATGAATTTTGCCGGTAATGTGTTTCCGGTGAGCAGCGGGCTTTTCCCAGTAGTAATTACAATGGTTGGGTTTTCATTTTTATATTTTGCTTTTCCGGTGGTTGGAATAAAGATCAAAGCTGCACTAGCCGGCGGAATTACCGCCGGGATATTATGGCATATTTCTTACAGGATATATCTAATATGGGCAACGGCAGCAGCAACCGAGTTTAATCTTATTTACGGTAGTTTTTCTCAGTTTGTTCTTGTTTTTTTATGGGTTTATATAAGCTGGATTGTAATACTAATTGGGGCGGAAACGTCTTTTGCCGTTCAGAATTATAAAATCTATAAGCGTGAAGGACGTCCGGGCGATATAAGTTTTTCTTTAAAAGAAAAAGCTGCATTGCTGGTCTCATCTATAATTTATCGTAATTGTCAGGAAAAAGGGGATCCGCTTTCAGCCGAAGAGATTGTAAAAAAAGCCGGGGGGCCGATTAAACTGATTAACCGGATTCTCTATGAGCTTACCGAGGTCGGAATATTAACAGAATTCCACCAACAAAAAACCCGTTATTTTAAACCGGCAGGGGAGGATGAAGAGGTAACCGCCTGGCAGGTAGTAAATGCCCTTAACAGTGAGGGGGTTAACAAAGCGGAGTTTAATAACAGTAATAAATACAATAAAATAGAAAACCTATTTCAAGAGAGGGATGAACTTTTAAAAGAAAAGTTTAACAGTATTTCACTAACAGAGATATAAATAAGTAAGAAGTTATTTTTTTTGACATTTTATTTTATATATTATAATTTATAGATAAGAATTATATGGTAGAAAAAGTTAAGGAGGAAATTTTAATGAGCAAGTCAAGTATTTTAAAAATATGTAAAAATTTTAGGTTTTTTTTCGCGGTACTATTAATTATTGCAGGATTATCAGCAGTTTCTTTTGCCGAGGATTCGCTAACTATTGTCACAGTTAATACAAATCGAATTCTTGAAAAGTATCCCCCGTTTTTAGAGGCCCAGAATGAGTTTCAAAAAGAGCAGCAGAAGCTGCAAAAACGGTTGCAGGAAATGGATGAAGATGAACAGCGTATGGGACAGCAGATGATACAGCAGCAACTACAGCAACTCGGAGTTCGTTTAGAAGCAGAAGCTACACAATCATTGCAGGAGGATATCGGGAATATAGCCGAGGAAAAAGGCTATGACTATGTAATGGATGAGAATGTCTTATTTGCCGGAGCTCGGGATGTTACCGAAGAAATTTTAGAAGAATTAGATATTGAAGAAGGAGCGTCTACTCCAGGGGGAAATGCTCCGGCAGGGATTGGCATAGAATAGATAAAATTATTATAATAAACAAGTAAAGACCCAAAAAAATATTTTTTAACGGGAAAAAGGAGGAAAAAATGAAAATTGGAAAAATCTTGTTGGGGTTGACAGTTGCCGTGTTTTTTCTTGTTGCCGGATGCGGCAACGGCGGTGAAGAGGGAGAAGGTAAAGAGGGAGAAAAAATAGAAACTCCGCAACGGTCCAAAAAAGAAGAACCGGATAAAAAAGCCCAAGCCGATGTTGAAGTTTCCTTATCGGAAGAGGATTACATAGAATATTCTGCCCGTATGCAGCTCAAACAGCAGGAGCACGAAGATGAATTTGCCGAAGCTATGGGGGAAGGAGATTCTGAAAAAGTAGACCAGTTGCAGTCGCAGCTTAAAGAAGAAGCTAAAGAAGTAAGAGAGCAGCTTGGAATTACTGAAGAGGAACTTCAAGAATTTGAGCAGCAAAAACCAGGATTTTTAGGTTCTCCGGAAGGACAGGAAAAAATACAGAAAAAAATCGAGGAACTTAAGTAAGTAAAAATATAATAAATTTTACGGTCTTTCCTGTTTTCGGTATTTGCCTGTGTATTTAGCTTTGCCTTCGCAGCGCTGAAATATAAACTGACAGATATACGTACCCGGATAAAGTTCTAAAGGTATTGAGGAAACATTATTTATCTCAAGAACCTGCTTGCTTTTGATACCGGGATGCATGAAACTTGCGGTTACATGGACTGTAAGGCCCAGGCGTGCAAAAGTACTCCGTCCCTCCAGCCATCCGCAAATGTCTTGAGGAAGGCATATCTTTTCTTTAGTAATTCCCAAGACACTTTCACCGGGCATTAATAAAAAATAATCCTCAACTTCTATATATTCAGTGACATCTTCGTGATTTGCTTCTTCCTTTACTGCAAAAGTACCGTGAATTTTTTTGAAAACCCGAAATTTATTATCTAGACTTAAGTCTATTGAGGCGGGTCCTATCCGCTCTTTATTAAACGGATTGATTTTAATATTACCTTCTTGAATTTCTTTTAGTATTTGATTTTTAGTTAAAATACTCATTAAATATCTCCTTATATTTTACAATTACCTTTTTAAAGATAACAAAAATTTTTTAAAAAGTGAAATTTTTATAAAATTTGCTATAGAAAGATAAATTTTATAAAATCAAAATAATATAAGTAGAATTTTATTTAAATAGGCTTAAAATTTAAGAAGTTTAGTACGGCATTTAGATTTTAAATGCCTGTATATAATTTTATCGTTAGGAGAAAATTATGCTTGAAAAATTTTTAAATCCTTCGTTTATTACACCTGTTGCCATAGTATTTTCTTTCTGGTTAGCGGGAGTGGTGATAAAAAAATTTTTGTTTAATTATTTAGTAAAAGCTGTAACAAAAATAAACGAATTTTGGAAGTATGTTATAGAACCTTTTAAATCATATATAAGTTTCTGGTTTTTTCTTGTCGGCGCAAGAATAGCATTTCCATTCTTTGGGGTCTCCGCTAAAACCGGCGGATTTATTACAAATACAATTGTAATATTATTTATTACTACAGTTACTTTTGCAGTAATAAAGGTAATAGCAAATTTGGCCAAATATTATGCAGATAGGGCCCAGTCCGGACTCCAGTCAACTACTATAGTTGTAACTCTTATAAAGATAGCGGTATTTGTAGTAGGCTTGTTATTAGTATTTCAGAGTCTGGGCATAAAGATAACTCCTCTTATAACAGCACTGGGTGTAGGAGGACTGGCTGTGGCTTTAGCCCTTCAGGAAACTTTATCAAACCTTTTTGCCGGGTTACAAATAATTTTTGCCGGCCAGGTCCGGGTAGGTGATTTTGTTATGTTAGAATCCGGGCAACAGGGAGAAGTTGTAGATATAACCTGGAGGAATTCAACAATAAAGACCAGGGAAGAAAATATGATAGTAATACCAAATTCTACCCTGGGCAATGTAATTGTTACAAATTATAATTTATCCGGGAAAAATTGTATTTTGAGAATCCCGGTAGGTGTATCCTATGAAAGTGACCTGGAAAAAGTAGAAAAAGTAACTATAGAAATAGCGAAGCAGGTTTTAAAAGATATAAAAGGGGGAGACGGTACTTTTGAACCCAAAGTAAGATTTACTACTTTTAACGATTCCTCTATTGATTTAAAGATAATCTTAAGAGTTAAAGAATATTTTAACAGATTTACGTTACAGCATGAATTTATAAAGAGATTACATAAAAGATATAATAGGGAGGGAATAGTTATTCCGTTTCCCATAAGAACTATAGAGTATGCCACTCCGACGGACGAGAAATAGTTTTTAACTTGTTTACTGTAATTATAAAATACTTTAAGAGGAGTTTAATATGAGAGCAGTTATTGACAGGATTGAGGATGGTGAAACTGTTGTTATAGAAGTAGAAAATGGCGGAAAGATGCTTATTCCGGTGGAACAGTTCGATATTGATGTCTACGAGGGAGCTTGTCTGGATATAAATTTTGAACTTAATTCTGAAAGAGAAGAACAGAAGAGAAAGGAGATAAGTAATCTTCAGGAAAAACTCAAAAAGAGAACTAAAGAAAAACATCAAAAAGAAGAAAATAATTAATAATTTTTATAAATTTTTACTGCCGGGAATATTTTTTATAATATCCGGATGTACTTTTTTGAATGGTCAGTCACGGGTAGAAATTAAGGATAACTTTGATTTGGATTCTACAAGGTCAAATATAGGCGAAAATTTAAAAGCAGCTCAAAGTGAGTTAGAAGATAATAACATTGAATCTGTAAGAGAAATATGTGATTATGTTATTCAGAAAGTTATAGAGAACAAAGAAAAACTGAGTGATTCTGAATATGAAAAATTTCACAGTCAGGTAGCTTTACTGAGATTAAAAGCCAATCAATCACCGTTTTCCCGCAATACCTATATAGAGACAGAGCTTTTTCCATTAGTCTGGAATTCTAGAGTTGAAAAATGGATAGATTATTATACTACCCGGGGGGCAAAAAATTTTAACAAGTGGATCGGTCGCTCAAAAAAATATATAAATGATGTGAAAAAGATTTTATCTGAACATGAGTTGCCGGAAGATTTAGCATACGTACCTATTATTGAATCCGGTTATTCGCCATTTGCAAAATCTCATGCGGGAGCCGTGGGCATGTGGCAGTTTATAGAATCCACTGCGAAAAAACAGGGATTAAAAATCAACTACTGGATAGATGAAAGGAGAGACCCGTACAAGGCGACCAAGGCAGCGGCAAAATATTTGAAAGCATTATATGAACAGTTGGGAAGCTGGGAAATGGCTCTGGCCGGTTACAATTATGGAGCTAGTGGGGTTCGGCGGAGAATAAAAAGATGGGGTACAGATGACTACTGGGAACTTTTTTTACCGAGGGAAACCGAAAATTTTGTACCAAAAATTATGTCGGCTATGTTTATTATAAAAGAGCCCGAATTATTTGGAATGGAATCTTTTTATGAAAAAGGATACAATTGGAAAGAGTATACCGTTGAAGACAGTATTGATTTAAGAAATGTGGCTGATTTATGTGGGGGAGATATACAGGAGATACAATTATTAAATGCTGAATTAAAGCAGATGTGTACTCCACCGGGCAAAGAATATAAAATTAAAATACCCGCTGAAAATTACGAACAATTTATTGCAAATTTTTCCGAAGAAAATTATCTTACCGCTCAACAAATAAGCCGGCGGAAACGTCGGGTGGTATATTATAAAGTAAGGCGAGGGGATAGTCTTTGGACAATATCAAGGAAGTTTAATGTGAGCATGAATGCAATAAAAAAGTGGAATAATCTTGCCTCAACTAAAATTTATCCTCGGGATACTTTAAAAATACACCGGCATGGTCTTTGAACTTATACAGGGACCTCCCCGCTCGGGCAAAAAAAGTTATCTTAAAACAAAGTTAAAAAATTTTTTAAAAAGGAATATTTCAACAGAGAATATACTTATCTTAACCAATTCTGTAAAATCAGCAGAAAATTTTAAAGAGTGTGCAAAGAATATTTTAAATTCTTACAGTGAGTTATGGATAGAAAGTGGTACTTCTTTTTGTAAAAAAGTTTTAAGAGAAAATTATTTTTATACAGATCTCAATCCCGGCTTTAAAATTATTACGGATTTTGAAAAAAGACTAATTGTCCGGACTCTTTTAAAAAGAAATTTAAATTTAAGATTTTTTAAAACTGCTGGGAATAAAGAGGGATTGGTAAGAGAGATATCGAATTTTATAGATATTGCCAAGAGAAACCCTAACTGGACAGAAAAAATCAAAGATGCAAAAGGTTCACAAAAGCAAAAGTATTTAGAATTAAAAAAGATACTACAACTTTACCAACGGGAACTTAAAAAGCTTAATTACGCTGATTTTGTGGATTTACATTTGAGTACCCGGAAAATGATTAAAAACCATCCCGATCTATTTCAATTTAAGATAATTATAAGTTATGAAACCGAAGATATGGATTTAATAATGGGGGATATAATTTCCCGGATAGGAGAAAATGCAGAGCATGCTTTTATATCTTTATCGCCTTTAATTTCTGTATATAGTTTTCGGGGTGCCCGGCCATATAAGTTGAAACAAAAGTTAACTCAAAAGTTTGATTTTGAGATAAAAACCATGAAACAAAAATTAAGTAAGTCCGGGCTTGAAAAAAAATTTATTGAAGCCTCAACAAGAGATGAACAGGCTAAAAAAGTTGCCGCCGATATTGCGATAAAGTTAAAGAAAAAAGAGGTAACCCCTTCGGATATCATTATAATCGGCCGGTCTGTAGGAGAAAATATGGAACTTTTTACTCAGGCTTTAAAAAGTCAGGGTATAAATAGCGTAACACTGGGGGGCATAGGTTTTTTCAGACAACCGGAAGTAATAGAGATGATGTCAATTTTAGCTTATATAGATGGTAAAGAAGATTTACAGGGTATTAAGTTGAGAAGAATGTTGAAAATATCTGGGATTATTGAAGATAAAAAAATAGACAAATTACAGAATAAAGCTATTTTGAAATCGAAATCCCTAATTACTGTTATGGAAGAAAATTATCCGGAAAAATTTAGAGAATTTAATTTATATATGGATAATCTTAGGAGGGAATCTAAAAACAAGGATGCCTTAGAATTTATATATTACATTATGGAAAAATTCGGTTTTTTAAAAAGAGCCGCTAATAATAAATTCGGTGCTGAATTATATGGGTATTTTTATAAGATTGTAGAAGATTATTCACAGCATTATGAAAGTTTGGAAGGAAAAAAACTTACTTTTAAATTGCTTATGGATAATTTCTATGAATTGCTTAGCGGATTTGGAAAAGATTTAAATATTCCCCATGTTCCAGATATAGAGGCAGTAAAAATTATGACGGTTCAGCAGGCGAAAAATTTAGAATGTAAAATAGTTTATCTTATAGATATGGTAGAAGATACGTTTCCCAGGCCGTTTTTTGAAAATCCGCTGCTGAAAGTTAAAGATTATAAAGTCCTGAATATTAAACCGGTTTTTAATGTTGAGCAAAGATATAAGTTTGAAAAAAGGCTTTACAAAATAGCTCAAAGTCGGGCTAGTAGTGAAGTAATATATACCTGGTATAATTTTGAAAATTCCGGGAATGTCAAAAACAGATCTGAATTTTTAGAGAAAGAACAGTTACAGCCTGTAAGTCACGGAGAATCAGAATTTATTATTAATGATTCTGATCTTATTTCTAAAATAGCTGAAGACGGGATAACAAAAAAAGCAGAAGATGTGGTCTCCGAAGACGAAGATGTTAGCGAAAAATTCAATTTACTGAGACAAGTTAAAAATTATAAATATGAACGGCTATTTAATAGAGTTAAAGATAATTTACCGGATATATTCTCCTATACACTTTTAGAAAGTTATGTTAAATGTCCCCGTATACTTTTTTATAGGTATGTAGTGGGATTAAATGAACCGGATTCTATATATAAATCATTTGGAATTGTGGCTCACGGAGTTTTTCAAAAATTATATGAAGCGGGAATTGATAATAAAAAAGAAGCCTTAAATAAACTAAAAGATATATGGGGGGGATTTGAGTTTTACTCGGAATTTGAAAGTAGAAATTTGTATAAAAAAACTTTAAATATAGTGGAAGAATATTTTACCGGTCCGGGCGCGGAAAATTTTAAAGTTAAAAATACAGAAAAAAAATTTTATACTGAAGTGGAAAATATAAAATTAAGAGGTAGAGTTGACCGTGAAGATAAACTCCCCTCCGGTAAGACGAGAACAGTTGATTATAAAACGGGTAAAAGAGTTCCGGGAAAGAGGGGGTTATTAAATGCTGTAGAAAGAGGGGAGAACTTTCAGATTCCCATTTATAAATGGGCGGTAAATTCACAATACTTTACTGTTTTAAGATTGAGAAAAAAAGCCGAAAAAATGGAAGTTAATATTGATTTTACTCAGGAAAGAGCATCCCGGATTTCCCATAAGGCCAGAGAAACTTTAAAGAGTACCGTGGCGGAAATTAAAAAAGGCAATTTTCAAGAAGCCCCTAGTAAAAGCAGTAAATGCCGGTTTTGTTACTACAGAAGACTGTGCAAACGATAAGATGAATAAAAAATTTACTGATCAGCAATTCAAAGCCGTAAAATCCACCCCGGGTAAATTTGTAGTTAAAGCCGGTGCGGGTACCGGGAAAACCAGGGTTCTGGTAAATAAATATATAAATATTTATGAGAATAATTTAGAGAAAAATATTTCCGCACAAGAGTTATGCAGTTCTATACTTACTGTAACATTTACAAAAAGAGCCGCCAGTGAAATGAAAGAGAGACTTTCCAATGAAATCTCGGAAGATGTTTTAAGAAGTGCTCAAATCTCAACGATTGATGGATTCTGTTCCAGATTTATAAAAGAAAATTCTTTCCGGGTTGGGATAGATCCGGAGTTCAGAGTTTTAGATGCGGTAGAATCTAACTTGTTTTTTAGAAAAGTAGGGCTTAATATTCTAGAAAATAAGATAGATTGGTCGTTGGATATAGATGAGTCCAGGGAAGATTTTCTTGCAGATGCATTTGCGCTTATAAATAAACTCAAGCAAAGACTGATAACACCTAAGGATTTTAAAAGTAATAAAAAAAATAATCCGAATATTCATCGGGCAATTTATGCTTTATATAAAAATTATGAAACTAAATTAAGTGAAAATAATTTTATGGATTTTGGTAAACTACTTACGACAACTTACTCTATTATTAAAAGTGATAACCGTATAAAAAAAGAAATACAGGAAAAATATAAATATATACTGGTAGATGAATATCAGGATACAAATCCTGCTCAGGTAAATTTATTAAAAGTTATTGCCCAGCCTCAAAATAATTATTTTGCCGTAGGGGATGAGCAGCAATCAATATATGGCTTTCGTGGAGCAAGACCCCAGCATATTATGGATTATTATAGTGAATTACCGGATAATAGAAAGGTGGTTTTAACTAGAAATTTTAGGTCGCAAGAGCCCATTCCACAAGTAATAAATACTGTATTTGAAGAAGAGTTAACGTCTTATCATCCCATAGAATGTTCAATTCCCGGTAAAGGAAATGTGGAATTATTTTTAGGAGAAGATCGTAAAAAAGAAGCAGAATTTGTTGCTTTGCGAGTTAAAAAATTATTGTCGGAAGGATATAATCCCCAGGATATAGTAGTTCTTTTCAGAGGTGTTAAAAACTGTCAGGATTATGAAGAAGCTCTCCGAAATTTAAATATAAACAGTGTAACAATAGGGGGAACTGGTTTTTATAAACAGCCGGAAATAAAGGATCTAATATCGTTTATAATTCTAATTGAAAATCCTTTTTCTGAACGTGAGCTTGTAAGAATATTGCGGTCACCGGCTTTTGGGGTAAAAGATTCAGAAATAGCAAAAATAGCCGGGGCTAATGGGAAAGATAGAAATCTTTTTGAAAACCTTAAAAACAGCAATTTAGAAGCTGCAGAAAGATTAGTGAATTTAATCAGATATTTTCGTTCTGAGAGAAACAGTACCGATATAGTTACTTTACTGAATGAATTATTGGAAAAAAGCGGTTTAATATACTGGGCCTTATCCAGACCGGGCGGTAAAAGTTCCAGAGAGATGACCAATATTAAAAAATTTATAAGCAAGGCCCGCAGCTATGCCCAAAAAAATGTATTTACCACTTTGATTGATTACGCCCACCATTTAAGAAAGATAGAGCAGGCCCAAATAGGCGAACCGGAGGCCCGGCCCCAGGTTGAGGAGGTAGTACATTTAATGTCAATTCATCAAGCTAAAGGCCTGGAATTTCCGGTAGTTTTTGTCTCTAACATATCCAGAGCTAATTTTCCTGGTCAGAAAAAAATGGATAGATATCATTTCAATAAAAAACTGGGTTTAGTAATTAGAGATAATGATAGAAATTCTCTATATTCAACTTACTTAAAACCCCGGCTTTACAAAAATCATAACCAGGAGGAAAGAAGATTGCTATATGTTGCACTGACCAGAGCGCAGGAAAAGCTTATAATAACCGGTCAAAAGAATTTTCGTGGGAAAATATCCAAGTTTATGAACTATTTTTTAACTAAAAAAGAAAAAAAGTTTGAATTAAAAAACGGTTTAAAAAAGAATATAACCCGCATTAAAAAAAATCCTAAGTTAGATCGTCGAAAAGACTCTGGCATTATTTCAAAAAGTAAAAAAGAGTTGAAAAAGACAATGAAATCTAGAGATATTAAAAAATATATAAATAATTTAGGGTTGCCGGTTTATTTTAAAAATAGAGAAGTAAAAAAAGAATTTTCAGTTACCGAACTGGAGACTTATTCCAATTGTCCTTTGCTATATAAATTTAGATATAAACACAGAGTTCCAAAACCACCGGGAAAAGGAGAGTTTTCTCCGACGCTTTTTGGGTCATCTGTACACCGTATGCTAGAGGAATACGTTAAACTAAAAAATTTTGAAAGCCGGTTGGAAATGGAAGAAAAAATCAGAGAACTTATACTAAAAAGTGGAATTAAAAAAAATATATATCAAAAATTTTATAAGAAAAAGGTTAAGAACGCAGTAGAAAATATTTATAAGTCAGGTATTTTAAATTCAAAAAAGGATATTATTTATTCGGAAAAACCTTTTGTATTAAAATATAATAACTGCTATATAAAAGGTACGGTAGACAGGGTGGATAATGTATCCGGAAGTACCGTTTTAATAGATTATAAGACTTCCTCAACGGCTCATACAGCTCCTTATAAACTGCAGCTATCCATATATACCAAAGCCCTTAAAGAGGTATTTAATTTAAAGAATATTAAATGTAAATTATATTTTGTAAATCTTAATAAGTTGGTTTTAGTAAATAAAATAAGATTCTTAAATCGGCGGTTAAATAGTTTAATAAAAGGAATCCAGTATGAAAAATTCCCGTCGCGTAAAGGTAAATCTTGCCGTTATTGTCCGTACAGAAAATTATGTAATTTATCAATAGAAAAATAATAACGCGAATGCGGTATTATTGAGTTACAAGAAGTTTAAAAAATATTTATAGTTATACATAAAAGATAAGTTTATTTGAATTTTAAAAATTTTCATGTTAGCATTTATATATAAATGAAGTATATAACTGAAGAAATAGGTATTGATAAAAAAACCGAAGTCAGTAATGATATACTGATTGTAGAAGACTCGCCGGATATAAGAACCTATCTTTCCCAATTACTAGAGAGCAAAGGGTATAATACCGATACCGCCGGAACTGCTCAAAAGGCAATTGAAAAATTTCGAAATAATTTATATGGCGTAATAATTCTAGATTACAAATTACCCGACAAAAACGGGGACTATGTTTTGGAAAAAATAAATAAAATAAATCCTATTTCTCAGACAATAGTAATTACCGGTTATGAAGATTACGATATTACGGTGGAAGTAATTCAAAAAGGCGCGGCCGATTATTATAGAAAACCTTTAAAAAAGCAGAAAATATTAAGTTCAGTAAATAAAGCATTTAATATATACAAAAGTATGCATATAACTACCGGACGGTTTGAAATTTTATTTTTTGGGGAAGAAAAAGAGATTTTAGATAGGTTGAGTAAAAATATAAATAGTCAAAAATTTGATCTTAAGGTTGATGGAGATAAAAATAAGTTATTTAACAGATTGAGAAAAGGAATTATAGATGTTGTTATACTGGATTTTAGAGAGGAAGAAAACCTGGAATTATTAGAAAATATTAATAATTTAAATGTCTCGGTTGAAGTAATAGTATTGGGGGAAAACGAAGAAAATAATTTGCCGGTAAATTCAATAAGATGTGGGGCGACCTCTTTTATTAGATATCCCCAGGATATTGATGATATAAATATGTTCTTAAATAAAGCTGTAAATTGTTTAAAATTAAAAAGACTCAATGATTTTAAATTAAAAGAAATCAAAGATTCCAGAGAAATTGAAGTTAAAATTACGGATGCCAGAAGAATTGAAGTTGATGTTTATAAACCAGAGAAAACTCTTTCTTCTTCTTACGCGTTAAGCTTAATAAATAATATTCCACTGGGTATAGGTATAGTAAATAAGGATTTTAAAATATTTTATATGAATAGATATTTTGAAACTATAACTCCCCATAAGGTACCTCATAAAATTAATAAAAATTTTATTGGTACCTTAAAAAGAGCAGGAGTTAAAGATATTAATTTAAAAATTTTAAAAGAAGAAATTTCCAGGTTATTTTCAAGAGAGGAAGATATTGAAACAATCACTCTGGGCGAAAAAGAAATATTTACTTTGACGAGCCTTAAACTTATAACAGAACGCGGTCCTCTGGAAACTGTTCTTATGATTATTAGGTAATAAAAGTTTTCAATTTGACATTTCTATAAAAAAAATATAAAAAATAAAATTAATGGGCCCGTAGCTCAGTTGGTTAGAGCACCTGACTCATAATCAGGGTGTCCCAGGTTCAAGTCCTGGTGGGCCCACCATATTTAAAGTTTTTAAGCTAACACGGGCAATTAGCTCAGTGGTGAGAGTGTTCGGTTCACATCCGAAAGGCCGCAGGTTCAAATCCTGCATTGCCCACCATAGAAAGTGAAAAATTTAATTCAAAAAAGGTGCTATTAATGGAAGTAACACAATCAACGTTAGAAAATTTAAAAAAACTTCAGGAATTAGATCTTATCAGAAATGATATTCTGGAACGCCTTAATGAAATCCCCCGTTTAATTAAAGCAGAAAAAAAAGAAGCCGACGATGTTAAAGTTAGGTTAAAACAGGCCCGGGAAGATTTAAAAGAAACAAAAAATATTTTAAATACTAAAGAGATGGACCAGTCGGATGCTCATGATTTTATTGTTGATCACAAGGGGAAATTAAACACTTTAAAGAGTAATGAAGCTTACCGTAAAATGCAACAGGAGATTAAAAACAAGGAAAAAGAAATAGATGAAATAGAAAATGAAATTCTCAGTTGTTACGAACAAATTGATAAAAATGAAGAAAGTATAAAAAAATTAGAAAAAAAGCTTGAGCAGAAAAATAAAGAGATAAAAGCCACTCAAAAAACTCTAAAGAACGAAGAAAAAAAATTACAGACCAACCTGGAGCAAATTGAAGAAAAAATAGAACCGTGCAGAGAAGAAATTGAAGATAATATTTTAAAAAGATATGATAAAATTAAATCCCAAAAAAGCAATGCTCTGGTTAAAGTGGAAAAAATGAGTTGCTCGGGTTGCCATTCACAGTTAACTCCCCAAAAGATAAATGAAGCAAAATCCGGCAAAAAATTACCCCGGTGTGAAAATTGCTATAGATTTCTCTATATTGAAAAAAAATAAAATTTCTAAAAAAGATAAAGGGTACGTAATGTATGCGGATGGCGCAAGCTGGGGTAATCCCGGTCCGTCGTCCTTAGGTGTAGTTCTGTATAATGCTACCGAAGAAGAGATATATAAATCCGGCGTTTTTCTGGGACATACTACCAATAATGTAGCTGAATACCGAGCTATTGAAGAAGGACTTTTAAGAAGTGTGGATTTAGGAGTAAAAAACTTAAAAGTATATTCCGATTCTCAGTTGATAATACGGCAATTAAATGGAAAATATAAAGTAAATAACTTGAATTTAAAAAAAATATATAATAGAATAAAAAAAGTAGAGAAGGATTTTAACAGTATAAATTACGAGTTTTTAAACAGGGAGCATACTAAAGTTCCCCACCGTCTGGCCACCGGAATACTAGAATCACGTAAATAACATTGGCCGCAGGATTTAAAATTTCAGAGTAAAGTTAAATAATAATTAAAAGAAACTTCTGATCGGTCGCTCTCTGATTAGATATTAATTAGGGAGAGGAAAGTCCGGACTTTACAGGGCATTTCGGGAAAGTGACACAGAAACTAAGTACGGAAATGCCGTAGTGAAAAGGTTAAACCCCGGAAAAAGCGAGGTCAAATAGAAAGCGAGCCGCGGCCCGTGGCATTTGAGCTTTGGGTAGACCGCCCAGATAAATGACCGTTAAAACAGAATCCGGCTTACAGAAGTTTCTTTTTAGTTTTACAGGCATACAAATTGAATATAAATTGGGTTTTAAAAAAAATGGCAACAGGAGGTAAATCGATTGGTTAAATATAAAAGAAAAATATATCTTACTGAAAAAAAATACCAGTTGAAATTTACTTTAGTAATGATGCTGGCAGTTTTAATCGGAGCCGGTGTTATAGGGGGCTTGACTTACTGGGAGCTTTCTACTAAAGTTACTCCGGAAAGATTAAATCAATTAGTGCAGTGGGATGCTTATATTATAAGGGTCCTGTTATTACTGGGGGCCACATTTTTAGCGGGTATTTTCCTCTCTCATAAAGTTATTGGACCCGTAAAAAGAGTGGAGTGGGCGCTGGAAAATATTCGAAAAGGAAATTTTGATATTAATCTTCAACTCAGAACCGCCGATGAATTTTTAAAAATAGCTGATGAGATAAACAGTATTGCTGAAAAACTGGAAGATTTATCCCGGGAAGATCAAAAAATAAAACAAAAATTCAGCGAATAGTTTTAGTGGATAACTCCCCAACTTTAATTTTATAATTTCCCTCCTTAATATTAATTAAAAAATCTTGACATAATTTAGTTTTTTTTGTATAAAAAAAACGGTGGAGCGAAATGGAGCAAAGTGGTGAAATCAGATAAATTAATAGGACAATATACACATAAAATAGATACAAAGAGGCGTCTTTTTATTCCGTCAGACTTAAAAATTACCCGGGATTGGGTAGTTACAGTAGGAATGGAAAGATGCCTTTTTTTATTCCCCGATACAGAGTGGGAAAAAATAACTAAGAAAATAAAAGAGATCCCTCTTACTAAAAAAGACAGCAGGGGGTTTTTGAGAGTATTTTTGTCCGGCGCCAAAAATATTAGTTCAGATAAGCAGGGGCGAATACTTATCCCAGAAAATTTAGCTAAATATGCAGAGTTGGAAGATAAAGGAGTCATAATTGGAATGTTAAACAGGCTGGAAATTTGGAATCCCGGCCGGTGGGAAAAATATTCTGCTTCAAAAGAAGACCAATTTTCTGATTTAGCCGAAAATATTGTCGATTTAAATATATAAGCTAACAATTTGAAAACAAATTATTATCATAAGCCGGTTCTTGCAAAAGAAGTTATCAAAGTTCTCTGTAACGATGCGGCCGATATAATTGTTGACGGTACTGTAGGGGAAGGGGGACATTCTGAATTAATTTTAAAAAGGTTAACGCCCGGCGGCTTGCTAATAGGAATAGACAGAGACAGTGAAATGTTGAAAGTAGCTGAAAAAAGATTGTCTGATATTCAGAAGGAAAAAGCAAGTTTCAAATTATTTAATGGAAGTTATGAAAATTTAGATAAGATACTCGGTAAACTGAATATAGATTGTGTAGATGGTATTTTATTAGATCTGGGATTCTCTCAGAGGCAAATTGCCACTAAAAAAAGAGGATTTAGTTTTAAAAGTAATGAAAAGTTGGATATGCGCTATAATACTAATTTCGGAATGCCGGTTCATGGGTGGATTAATAAAGCACCGGCAGGAGAGATTGAAAAGGTGTTAAAAAATTACGGACAGGAGTATGAATCTAAACGTATTGCAAAAAAAATTCAGGAGTATAGGAAAAATAAAAAGATCATGACCGCGCGAGAATTGCAATCCATAGTCAGTAAGGCAAAAAGATCAACGCCGAAAGGAAGAAATCCGGCGACAAAAACTTTTCAGGCATTAAGAATATTTATAAATAATGAACTTAATATCCTTAAAGAGAGTTTACCAAAGTGTTTGAAATTACTGTCTTGCTCTGCTTCCGATGGTCATAAGGGCAGATTAGCAGTATTAACTTACCATTCTTTAGAGGATAGGATAGTTAAAAGTATATTTAGAAAATTTTCCGGAAAATGTGAATGTCCGCCTGATTTCCCTGTGTGTCGCTGTGGAGCTGATACTATAACGCCGAGGATAAAAATTCTGAAAGAATCTGGCCTGCAGCCGACTGAAAGGGAAGTTAATAAAAATCGGTCGGCACGGAGTGCTCATCTTAGGGCGTGTGAGATAGTTAAAAGATGAGAAGGTTGCGAAAAGGTGCCGGAAAAAAAATAAAAAATATTATGCGGGTATTATTTGTTTTTTTAATAGGAGTGGTAATGCTAATTACGTGGCAGAGAGTAATGATATTTAAACTTGGGTATAAAATAACGGATTTAAAACAAGAAATAAAAAGGTGTGAAGTAAAAAATCAGGATCTTATGAAACAAGTACATTCCCGTTGCTCACTGGCAAATATAGATAGGAAAGCCAGAGATGATTTTAATATGCAATTGCCTGAGCCGTCTGATATTGAAGTTCTCCGGGTAAATAAACAGGAGATTAAAGATTATAATTTGCAGGCGGATTCTTTATTAGTATATATTAAAAATTTGTTTTCTCCCGGAGAAGCACGTGCCGAATAAAAATATAACAATTTTTTACTATATTAAAATTATAGTTTCTACGATTAATATTAGTTATGAAAATTAAAGCGCGTTTAAGTTTAGTCTTCTTTTTTATTTTTTTGTTTTTTGGAGGGTTGGGAATCCGGCTTTTATTTGTGCAGTTCGTAAGACATGATTATTATGCCAAAAAAGCCAGAAATCGTTATACAACCGGTAAATCCGTATCTTCTCCTTCACGGGGGAATATTTATGACAGAACCGGAGAAAAGTTGGCCATAAATAAACACTCCTATTCAATAGGGTATAACCCTGCTCAAAGTAAAGCCGGAGTTAATTTAAAGAGAAATTTAAGTAATAATTTAAATATAGGCTATAAAAAAATTAGCAGATTTTTCAGCTCACGTAATTCATTCTTCTGGCTGGCCCGTAAAGTTTCACCTTATAAAATAGAACAGTTGGATGATTATACCTCGTCAGGTTTAGTTATTGAAAAAGAAAATTCCCGTTTTTATCCCCGGGCACCTCTGGCTTCTTCGGTTATAGGCTGGGTGGGAATGGATAATCAGGGACTTTCCGGGATTGAATTTAATTTTAACCGGCAGTTAAAACAAAAAAAATCGGATAGTAAAGTATTAGTTGATGCTGCCAGAAGAAGGATTATAAGAAACAAAGAAAAAGCGGCTTACAAACCGGCAGAGATAACTCTGACGCTTGATACAAATTTGCAGTATATTGTCCATCGTGAGTTAAAAAAAGGATTTAAAAAATATGATCCTAAATGGGCTATGGGAATAATACAGGACCCCCATACCGGTGAAATTTTAGCTATGGCTACTTACCCGGGGGGGGATAATAACCGGGGGGTAAGTAAAGATAATAGTAAGTTAAAAAATAAGGCGGTTTCCAATATATTTGAACCCGGGTCCACTTTTAAGATTGTTACCGCCGCTGCTGCTCTTGAAGAAGATTTAGTAGAACCCGATGAAGTCATAGATTGTGAAGGCGGGAAATACGAAGTCGGGGGTTTTCCCATTAGAGATTTTAATCCCTATGATGAACTCACTTTTAAAGAGTGTATGCTCTATTCTTCTAATATTGGACTGGCAAAGATAGGAGATAGATTAGGTGAAAAATTATTGTATAAATATGGCCGGGATTTTGGATTCGGAAATTTTACTGGGATTCGTCTTCCCGGGGAAGTAAGAGGTATTTTACGAAAGCCTGATAGATGGTCGGGTACCAGTGTTTCTCGTATTTCGTTTGGTCAGGAAGTGGGGGTTACCGCCATCCAACTAGTAGGGGCTTTTTCCACTATAGCGAACGGGGGCATTTTGTATGAACCCCGTATTGTAAAAGAAGTGGTTTCTGAAAAAAACAGCCGTAATTATGAAATTATGCCTGTAAGGCGAGTAATAAGTAGCGGTGTGGCTGAAAAAATGAAAGAAATTCTCTATCAGGTTGTGGAGAACGGCTCTGGTTCTCAGGGGAAAGTACCGGGTTACAAAACAGCAGGAAAAACCGGCACCGCCCAGAAATCTGAACCGGGTACCGGGAATTATGCCGAGGATAAATATGTGGCTCTTTTCGGCGGGTTTGTTCCGGTTGATGATCCTAAATATACAATACTGGTAATTTTTGATGAGCCGGCGGGCAGGTTACACTGGGGAGGATATGTGGCGGCACCCGTATTTTCTAAAATTGCCCGGTCCGCTTTAAGTTATTCTAATGTAATTGGTGAGAATTATATGGTACGGAAAAAGTAAAAATGAGATTAGCTGATTTATTTGAATACTATAAGCCTGATTTTTTCGACGGGGACTTTAATATTGAAATAAATGATATTTATACAAGTTCTAAAAAAGTAAAAAAAGACGGATTGTTTTTTGCTTTTCCGGGTTCGAAAACCCACGGCAAAGAATATATAAAAGAAGCTGCTTCAAATGGGGCGTTAGCGGTGGTCAGCGATGAGAATACCGGTAATAGTTATATCCCCGACATAGTGGTAGATGAACCCCGCCGGGTTCTTTCTAAATGGTCGGCAGCTATTAATGGGTTTCCGGCAAAAAAAATATCTTTTACGGGAGTGACGGGAACTAACGGGAAAACGACAGTTACAAATTTAATATACAGAATACTTAAAAAACAGGAGTGCACCGCTCTTATAGGAACTTCCGGGTATTTTTATAAAAATGAGACCGGAAATTTCGATATGACCACTCCTTTACCTAATGAATTACATAGATTATTTAAAAAATTACTAGACCAGGGGGTTAAAAATATAGTTATGGAAGTTTCTTCCCACGCTCTTTCTCTAAAAAGGGTTGAAGATATAAAATTTGATACAGCAGTATTTACCAATCTTACCAGAGATCATCTGGAGTTTCACGGAGGTTTTGAGGGGTATTTCAAAAGTAAGAAACATTTATTTGATTTATTGAGTCCGGAGGGAGTGGCAATTGTAAATAATGATGATAAATATGGGACCCGGTTAGTTAAAGAGCATTGTTCGGCGAGTAATTATAAGACTGTCACTTACGGAATTAAAGAAAAGGCGGATTATCGGGCAGAACTTAAAAAATTAGATATGGTTAAAAGTGAATTTATCTTAAAAAACCGAAATTTAGAGAAAAAGATAAAAACTAAACTTATAGGAGAATTTAATATATATAATAGTTTGGCTGCCATAGCGGCAGGAATAGAAGGAGGTAAAGATATGCAACAGGTATGTAAAGTTATATCAGAAGTTTCTCCGGTAAAAGGAAGACTGGAGATAGTAAGATCAGAGGGGGAGGATAATAAATCCGTAGTAATAGATTATGCCCATACTCCGGACGCCCTGGATAATGTATTAAGAACGTTAAGGGAATTAAATACGGGCAGACTAATCTGTCTGTTTGGCTGCGGCGGAGATAGGGATAGGGAAAAAAGACCGCTTATGGGACAAATTGCCGGTAATTATGCCGATGTTGTTTACGTGACTTCAGATAATCCCCGGTGGGAAAATCCGGTTGATATCTTATTGGATATAGAATTGGGTTTGCGAAAAACATCTACCCCTTATTATGTTATAAAAGACAGGGAGAAAGCGATAAAGGAAGCAGTATCCAGAGCCGGAACAGATGATTGTATATTAATAGCCGGTAAAGGAGATGAAGAATACCAGATCTTTAAAGATAAAAAATTTCCTTTTTCAGATAGAAAAGTAGTTAGAAAATATCTTTAAAATTATTGTATCTGTTAATTTGATACCAGGAAACCCGATATAATAAGTTTGATGAAAAAAATTAAATTAGGAAAGATTGCCGCATGGACGGAGGGGGAATTAAATAGAGCTGATCATCTGAAAGTTAATGGAGCCGTAATTGATTCCCGCCAGGCTTTTGAGGGAAGTCTTTTTTTCTGTTTAAAAGGTGAGAACAATGATGGACATGATTATGTAGAAGAAGTCCGGGAAAAAGGGGGATATACAATAGGGGAACAGCAAAAATGTGATATCGTTGTGTCTTCAACACTTAAGGCTCTCTGGGAAGCGGCCCGGAATTATCGAAAAATATTAAAATTATCTGCTGTGGGGATTACCGGTTCGTCGGGAAAGACAACAACAGTGGGGTTAACTGAAAAGTTATTGAGTACTGAGGTAAACGTGGCTGCTACGCCGAAAAGTTTTAATAATAATATTGGCATTCCGCTTACATTACTTAATATAGAGCCGGAAAAAGAAATCGGTGTATTTGAAATGGGGGCCAATAATCGGGGGGAAATAGCAAAGCTTTCTGATTTGATTCATCTTGATGTGGGAGTAATAACTAATGTTAACGATGCCCATATAGGTTATTTTGGAAGTTACAAGAATATACTTAAAACAAAGTTTGAACTTGTAGATAATATAAGTGAATCCGGTTATCTGGTATATAATTACGATCAGAAAAACGTAAGAGAAAAAGCGGAAAACTACGGTATTAACAAGCTGGGTTTTGGCTTTAAAAATGGAGCGGATATAAAGGCCGATTTAATTAGCTGTAATATGGAGGGCAGTCGGTTTAAAATTAACGGAGAAAACTATAGTATAAAGATTCCGGGTAAATTCAATGTGTATAATGCTCTTGCCGCTATAGCAATGGCGAAAATTTTTAATATTAAAAAAGAGAATATAAAAACGGCAATAAAAAAATTTGACACCCGGGCCCACAGAATGAAAAAAGTTAATCTAGCCGGGATAAAATTTATCGATGATTCTTACAATGCTAATCCCACAGCGGTGAAAGAATTATTCCGGGAAATTGCTTCAATGTATCCGGATAAAAATATAGTTGCCGTTGTAGGAGAGATGCATGAACTGGGAGAATACGCCCCCAAGCTGCATCGGGAAGTCGGTGAATTTATCGGAAAAATACCTAATGTTAAATATATCTTAAGTTCCGGCAGAAACGGGAAAGAGCTAAGGCAGGGTGCTCAAGACGGGGGTATGAAAGATGGGGGTATTTATCTGTTTAAAACTAAAAAAGAAGCAGCTGATATTATACGAAAAGTATCTGATGAAAATTCTGTTATAGTTTTAAAAGCTTCCCGGAGAGAGAAATTTGATGAAATATTAAGGGAGTTTAAATAATATGCTTTACCATTTATTATTTCCGTTAAAGGATCTTTTTTTTCCTTTTAATGTTTTACAATATATAACTTTTAGAACAGCGGGGGCATTTATCACGTCCCTGACGGTTAGTTTTATTTTTGCTCCCAAATTAATAAGGATGCTTAAAAACAGGAAAAAACTTCAAATTATAAGGGAGGACGGTCCTCAAAGACACCACGAAAAAGAGGGGACTCCCACAATGGGGGGGATAATAATTATACTTTCTTTAGTATTATCAGCTTTACTGTGGTGTAAATTAAATAATGATTTTATAATAATACTTTTTATAAGTACTATTTGGTTGGGGATAATAGGTCTGGCTGATGATTATTTATCGGTTTATAAAAACGAAGCGGAGGGATTTAGTCCGACCGTTAAATTAGTAGGGCAGCTATTACTGGGTCTGGGACTGGCCGCTTATTTATATTATAATCCAACTTTTAAGAGTCAGCCCTATAGCCTGACGTTACCATTTATGAAAAATACGTTTTTAAACCTCGGAATTTTATATATTCCTTTTGTTATGATAACTGTAGTAGGTACTTCTAATGCTGTTAATATTACAGACGGACTGGATGGGTTAGCCATAGGATGTATAATTTTTGCTTCCCTTACTTATGCGGCTCTTTCTTATATTGCCGGAAATATAGAGTTTAGTTCTTATCTTTTTTTACCGTATGTTAAGGGAGCGGGCGAGATGACGGTTTATTTAGCGGCCCTTGCCGGCGCAGGGTTCGGGTTCTTATGGTATAATATTTTTCCGGCCCAAGTATTTATGGGAGACACAGCTTCTCTTTTTATGGGCGGGGTGCTGGGAGTAAGCGCCCTGTTAATTAAACAGGAAATCCTTCTAATTATTGTAGGGGGAGTATTTTTAATTGAAATTCTTTCTGTTATGATTCAGGTAACCAGTTATAAATGGAAGGGTAAACGGGTATTTAAGATGGCCCCGCTGCACCATCATTTTGAATTAAAAGGATGGAGTGAGCCCCAGGTGGTAATAAGATTCTGGATTATAGCTATAATGCTCTGTTTTCTGGCGCTGGCTACTTTAAAATTGAGATAAAATGAATTATAAGGATAAAAAAATACTTATAATTGGACTGGGAAAAAGCGGCCTTTCAGCTGCTGAATTTTTTATAGCCCGCTCGGCAAAGCTTACCTGTTATGATAGGAAATATATAAAAACAGCTGAAAATAGAATAGGGGACCGGGTAAATTTAATTATGGATACTGAACCCGAAAATATAGATCCCCTTAAGTATGATCTTATTGTAACCAGTCCCGGGGTTAGCCCGGACAATTATATTTTAGGGCAGGCTTCTAAGAAAAATATACCCGTGATAAGTGAAATGGAAGTGGCCTGCCGGGAATTACCGGATGTAAAAGTAGTGGCCGTTACCGGAACTAACGGAAAAACTACAACCTGCCGGATGATAGAGAACTTAATATCCGGGAGGGTGATTGTTGCCGGAAATATAGGTACCCCTTTAACTTCTCAGATAGGAAATATAAAACCCGGTGATATTATTGTACTGGAAGTATCGAGTTATCAAATCCCCTATACCCCGGGGTTAATACCGTCTGTGGGAATAATTTTAAATTTATTTCCCGAACATTTAAAATGGCATGGCAATTTTAAAAATTACATGGAATCCAAGAAAAAAATGTTTCTCCGCCAGGATTCTAAAGGGATAGCTGTAATAAATGACAACTTAAAAGATTTAAAACTTTTCACAGAAAATTTAAAAAGTCAGAAATATTACTTTTCTGTAAATGAACATTCAAAACCTGGTTGCTACTTACAAGACGGTGTAATTATGTGGCGAAGAGCCTCCGGTGAAAAAGAGAACCTGGCAGATTTAACTGGTTTTTCTTTAAGAGGAGATCATAATATTGAAAATTATATGGCGGCTTTGACCGCCACAAAGTTATTACAGGAAATAGAAAAAACCGAAATTAAATTACGCAACTTTAATTTACCGGCTCACAGGCTGGAGGAATTTAAGAAAAGAAGGGGAGTGGTATTTGTCAATGATTCCAAGGCTACTAATACTGACGCAACTTTAAGAGCGTTGGAAAGTTACGGGGAACCTGTTGTTCTTTTAATGGGGGGCGAGCTGAAAAATTCTTTTCACAATCAAATTATTAGTGAGATAAATAAGAAAGTAAGAGAGATAATACTTTTTGGAGATGGCCGCCACAGGCTGAGTAATTACCTTAATGATATTGATAGGGATATACATATCAATAAGAAAAAGACCCTTAGACAGGCTGTCCAATTTATGGCATCTGAAATAAAGCCCGGGGATACTGTTCTTTTCTCCCCGGGAGGAGCGAGTTTTGACGAATTTAAAAATTACCGGGAGAGAGGGGGGAAATTTAAAAAATGGGTAGAAGAAATAATTCGCTGAGGGATAACAGCTATGATGGAGTAATGTTAGCAGTTACTGTTATACTTATAATGATTGGATTGGTAATGGTTTTTAGTACTTCGGCTATTATGGCTTACGAAAAATACAGCAATATGTATTTTTTTGTGTTAAAACAAATATTTTGGGCAATAATTGGATGTGTTTCTTTTAGTGTCGGTTTGAAAATTAATTATAAAATTTGGGCGAAAATATCCCGGGTTGCCATATTTATAATTTTATTTATGTTGATTGGAGTTTTAATACCGGCCATCGGACATCAGGTAAGCGGAGCCAGAAGGTGGCTGAGAATAGGGGGGATAGGTATTCAGCCAGCCGAACTGGCAAAAATTGTGGTAGTCATATATATGGCATCAGTTATGGATCGAAAATATACAAAAATACAAAATTCTTATAAAAATCTCATAGGTCCTATTGGATTAGTAGCTTTAATGATTGGCTTGATATATGCTCAACCTGATTTTGGAACGGCTTTTCTTATATTTATTTTAACGTGTATAATTTTATTTTTTGGCGGAGTGAAGATTAAACATATGGCTCTGGTAGGGCTTTCTGCCGTGCCGTTTATTGCTTATGCTATACTGGCCTATGACTATCGCCGGAGGAGGTTGTTTTCGTTTCTTAAGCCTTTTGAAAATTTGTACGGTTCCGGGTATCAATTAGCTAATAGTTTAATAGCTTTAGGCGACGGTGGACTGACGGGAACCGGTCTGGGAAACGGGTATCAAAAACTATTTTATATACCCGAGGTCCATACAGATTTTGTATATGCCATTATAGGACAGGAACTGGGGTTGCTGGGTACATTATTGATACTTATATTATTTGGCATTTTTACGTGGCGGGGAGGTAAGATAGCTTTAAATAATGAGGATTTTCTGGGGAAACTGATGGCTGGCGGTTTAACTGTTATGATTACTCTGCAGGCAGTGATTAATATAGGGGTAGTTACCGGCTGTTTACCAACTAAAGGGATCTCTTTACCGTTTATAAGCTTCGGGGGTTCGTCTTTAGTATTTAATATGCTGGCGGTGGGAATTATCCTTAATATTTCAAAATATGCAAAATATTAAACGGTGGTTTAAATTTTTATAATTTATTTTTATTCTTGTGAAATTGAATTTGCCAGTTTTGAGTTTTTAGCAGGAAAATTTACCGGGTTTTATAGAGTTTTATAATTGTGTTTTTAAAAATAATTTGTATATTTTTTAACATACGCGAATTTAAATAGTTTTGTTTGAATTAATAAATTAAGAGAAAAAATTACTATATTATGAAAAATAAAGAAAAAAAGGTGTTTTTAGCGGTTGGGGGAACGGGCGGACATATATATCCCGGTATATCCCTGGCCCAAAAATTTGAAGAAAAGACAGGCAATTCCGTTGAATTTATAATTAATGAAAGACCTTTAGGGTCCAGTATCCTGTCAGAAAGAGGATATAAAACCCATTGTATACATTCTGCGCCGCTTCCCCGTAAAAAAATCTGGAATATATGTAAGTTTTTATACAGGAATATGAGGGGCCTTTGGGATTCTTTGATACTTTTAAAAAAGAATAAAGTAAATGTACTGGTAGCTTTTGGCTCTTACATATCCGTTCCCGTTGTTCTAGCGGCTTATATATTAAAAATCCCCGTAATACTTCACGAACAGAATTATTTTCCGGGCATGGCTAATAAATTTTTATCATTTGCGGCAGATAAAATAGCTATTTCCTATGAATCTTCAACACCCTATTTTCCGGCTGATAAAACTGTACTTACCGGAAATCCGGTACGGCAAGAAATATTAGAAACTACACGGGAAGAGGGATTGGAATTTTTTAATTTTAAAAAAGATAAAATTAATATTTTGATATTTGGCGGTTCTCAGGGCTCCCGGAGTATAAATCTTACCATGTACGGGATGCTGCCTTATTTAGAAGGCTGGAGAGAGAAAATTCAAATTATTCATATAAGCGGCGATAGGGTCTATGAAAGAGTTAAAAAAGAATATGAAACTTATGATTTTGAGTCCCGGATCTATAAATATCTGGATAAAATGGAGTACGCCTACAGCGTAGCGGATTTGATAATAGCCCGGGCCGGGGCTACAACTATAGCAGAAATTATAGTTAAAAGCATTCCCGCTATCTTAATTCCCTATCCCCATGCGTCCAGTCAACATCAGAAACTTAATGCCAAACCTGTCTGTAAGGCCGGTCTGGCTATGTACTACTCAGAAAGCAATTTAAGCGGGGCGGGATTAGCGGTACGCGTTGTACCGCTTTTGAGAAATGCAAATCGCAGAAAAAATATGTCTTTAAGCTCCCGAACTTTAAAAGAACATTTTAGTAATGCGTCGGATAATTTATATAATTTAATAGATCAATATGTTTGATAAAATTGAAAAAATACATTTTGTGGGAATCGGGGGGAGCGGTATGTGCGGAATAGCAGAAGTACTCATTAACCTAGGGTATAATGTCAGCGGGTCAGATATAGTTGAAAATAGTAATGTTATAAGACTGAAGAAACTGGGGGCCGATGTCAATATAGGACACAGTGAAGACAATTTAAATTCTCCCCATGTAGTGGTTGCCTCATCGGCTATAGATGATAATAATATAGAAGTAATTACGGCAAAAGAAAAAAGGATTCCCGTAATACCCCGCGCTGAAATGCTGGCCGAATTAATGCGGCTTAAGTACGCTCTGTGTGTTGCCGGTACTCACGGAAAAACTACTACTACCTCGATGATAGGTCTAATGCTTTCCCAGGCCAAAAAAGATCCTACGGTTGTAGTGGGGGGGAGATTAAAAAATATTGACAGCAATGTTAAACTGGGGAACGGTGATTTTATAGTTGCCGAAGCCGATGAGAGCGACGGTTCGTTTATGTATTACTCTCCCAGCATAAGTGTAGTAACTAATATTGATAATGATCACCTGGAACACTACGGTACAAAAGAAAATTTAAAAAATACTTTTGTGAAATTTTTAAATAAAGTACCTTTTTACGGTTTTTCGGTATTGTGCGGTGACGATGACGATTTATTGGATATTACTGAGCGGTTACGTCGTCCGTATGTTACTTACGGTTTGAATAAGAATAACGATTACCGGGCTGTCGATATTAAACTGGATTCGGGGTATTCCGGATATACGGTAGTAAAAGACAACCAAAAATTGGGAACTATTGAAGTTAAAAATACCGGCATGCACAATGTGATTAACTCCCTGGGAGCGTGTGTTACCGGATTGGAGATGGGAATAGATTTTAAAATTATAAAAGAAGGATTAGAACTTTACCGGGGGGTCGGCCGCCGTCTGGAACTGGTAAGCGAGAAAGGGGATATTGTTTTTTACGATGATTATGCCCATCATCCGACGGAAATAAAATTATCTCTTAAGAGCTTAAGGGAAATATATCCTGACAGAAGAATCGTAGTTATGTTTCAGCCGCACCGGTATACCCGGACAAGAGATCTTTACCGGGAATTTCCGGAAAGTTTTACAAAAGCCGATAAAGTATTTATTACTCCCATATATCCGGCCGGGGAGAGCTCCATACCGGGGGTTTCCAGCAAATTAATTGTAAAAGAATTTGAAGATAAGCAGAAAGTCAATTTGTGCAGCAGTTTGGAAAATTTACGACAGATTGTAAGAAAAGAATTAACCGCCGGAGACGTATGTTTAACTCTGGGAGCGGGAGATATCTGTAAACTTAATGATAATCTGCAGAAAATTATGGGGCAAAAATAGAGATATCGGGAAAAAAATATAAAATGCTAAAAAAATATCAAGTGCCTTTGGGGGATTATACCGGTTTCGGCTGCGGGGGAGAAGCGGATATGTTAGTAAAAGTTTCCCATCCCGGAGAATTAAAAGATATACTGAATGATATAAGAAAAAAGAGTAAAAAGTGGTATTTGCTCGGCGATGGTTACAACACCCTGGCCGGTCCGACCGGATTCCGGGGGGTTGTTATTTTATTAACCGGCAAATTTAAAGAAATTACCGTTAAAAATAACCGAATAATGGCCGGGGCCGGTGTGAAATTATCTACTCTTTTAAATAAGGCGGTTGACCGGGGACTGGGGGGGCTGGAATTTCTGGCCGGTATTCCCGGAACGGTTGGAGGGGGTATTATAGGTAATAGCGGAACTCAAGCTCAAGGCATTGGGAATAAAATAGATAAAATAGAAATATTTGACTGGGATAAATTAAAATTGAAAAAATTTAAAAGAGAGGATCTTAATTTTAAATATAGAGAATTCAGCATCATCGAAAATATAAATAAATTTGTAATAACCAGGGGATGGTTTTGTTTGAAAAGAAAAAATAAAACTGATATAATTTCTAAAGTTAAGGAATATAAAGATAAAAAAAGACTGACACAACCCTTAAAATACAGAAGTTGCGGATGTATTTTTAAAAATCCTGAAAAAGATGACCGTTCCGCCGGGGAGCTTATTGAAAAAGCGGGATTAAAAGGTTTTAAGAGAGGGGACGCAAAAGTTTCAGAAATTCATGCAAATTATATTGTAAATTTGGGTAATGCGACCTCTGAGGATATCCTTTTCATTATTAATAAAATAAGAAAAAAAATAAAAAATAAGTTTAATTTAGAATTAAGACTGGAAATTAATATTATTGGAGAAACTTTAAAAAATTATGGTTAATTATAATAAGAAGGTCGGGATTTTAACCGGTGGCGAATCAGCTGAGAGAGAAGTTTCTCTATCAACGGCAGAAGCTGTAGAAGAAGCTCTGAAAGAATTGGATATTAATTACAAGATCATCGAGGCCCGCTACGGAAAAAATAATTTCATCCCTAAACTTTTTGAAAATAATATAGATGTTGTTTTTATAGCAATGCACGGAGGGTTAGGGGAATCCGGTGCTATTCAGGGACTTTTGGATATAGTGGATATGCCCTACACGGGAAGCGGGGTCAGTTCTTCAGCGGTATGTATGGATAAAGTAATTAGTAAACATATATATTCCAATAACCGGATATTGACTCCTGATTGGCAGATTTTAGAATCCTACAAAGACCTTAATTTAAAATTACCCGTAGTTATAAAACCGGTTATCGGAGGGTCCACTATAGGTACTACAATAGTCAGGGAACAGAAAATGGTCAAAAAGGCTATGGATGCGGCCCGGGAAGCAGTAAAAGATTACAGATACAATACCGGTAGAGAAATAATGGCGGAAAAATATATACCCGGCAAAGAAATTACTGTAGGTATTTTAAATGGCCGGGCATTGCCCATACTTGAAATAGCTTCTCAGACAGAGTTTTATGATTATAAAGCCAAATATCAACCGGGTATGTCAACACATTATCCTTTAAAGGATATAGATGATAAATTATATGACCAAATACAAAAAACTGCTGAAAAAGCTTTTTCGCTTTGTAAATGTCAGGGGATGGGGCGCGTTGATTTTAGATTGGACGGAGAAAAATATTATTTACTGGAAATAAATTCCATACCCGGGATGACAGAGACAAGTTTATTGCCGGAAGCCGCCGAGCTTGCCGGAATTAATTTCAAAACGTTAATTTTAAAAATTTTAAAAAGTGTTGAAACAAAGTATACTTAAAATTACAGTATTAAATAAAGCGAGGAAAGCTTAAAAATTTGTCTATTAATTCAAAAAAAGTTTTAAGCTGGTTCTTTCTTCTTATGGTTGTATCAATTGCCGGTAAATTTGGATGGGATTTTTTAAGTAACATGGACCGTTTGACTTTAAAACCCCGGTCAATAAAAATAACCGGCAATAAGATGGTTTCCGACAATAAAATTCTTAGTTTACTGGATAATTATTACGATAGAAGTCTTTTAAAGCTGGATATAGATAATTTAGAGCAGGAAGTAGAAAGCCTTAACCGGGTTAGAAAAAGTGATATAATACGGGATTTTCCCGATGGTTTAATTATAGAAATAAGTGAGATTAAACCTATTGGCTATATGATGAAATCCGGAAAGCGGTATGTGGTAACCGACCGGGGAGTAACTTTTCCCGGGGTTGAAGGTCCTCCACTTAAATTTAAAGTTGATGGGAAAGATAAAATCGTAAAAATCTCCAAATTGTTAAATAAAATTAAACAGATAAATAATGATTTTTATAATAATATTATGGCTATTAATTTAAATTATAAAGAAGATGTAATCATACATTTAAGAAGAGGGGTTCGCATGATATGGCCAACACTTTCAAAGTTGAATAAAAATGTAATAAAAAATAACATATATATAGCAAATAAGGCTGAAAAAGAGTACGCTGATCGGAGAAAAGAAAATATAAAAAATATTGATATGAGGTATATAGAAACCGATATGAAAAACAAAATAGATGGAGCTGTAATAGTAAAATGAGAGAAAAAATAATCTGCGGTTTGGATATAGGTTCCAGTAAAGTATGTGCAGTTATAGCCGGGTATGATACAAAAGAGAATAAACTGGATATATTGGGTGTAGGTGAGGAAAGCTGTTCGGGATTAAAATACGGGGTAGTAGTTAATATTGACAATACTTACAGAGCTATTACCAAAGCGGTAGAATCGGCGGAAGAAGAGGCTGATACTAAAGTAAAAGATGTAGTCACAAATTTAAACGGTTCTCATATATCCGGTCATATGCATCAGGGCGCCACAAAAATACCCCGGTCGGAAAGGGAGATTACCGAAGAAGATGTGGAAAGAGTAATAAGTTCCGCCCGGACGACAGTGCCGCTTTCTTCAGATATGCATATTATTCATGCTATACCTCTGGATTTTATTGTAGATAAACAGGGGGGAGTGGAAAACCCCATAGGTATGGAGGGAAATCATCTTGAAGTAAAGGTGATGCTTATTACCGGCTCCACGGCAGCGAATAATAATCTGGAAAAATGTATTACTAAGGCGGGTTTGGGAATAAGAAAATCTGTTTCTACTGTTCTGGCGCCTGCGGAAACAGTTGTGGCTGAAGAAGAAAAAGATCTGGGCAGTATATTAGTTGATATAGGAGCCCAGACTACTAATATAGCGATGTTTGTAGAAGGGGCTTTAAACCACATCGGTGAACTTGATATAGGATCGGATTTTATTACCCGGGATTTGGCTCACGGGTTAAAAACTTCTTTCCAGGAAGCTAAAAGAATTAAGGAAAATGTGGGGAGCGTTTTAGAAGAAAATCCAAGGGAGAAAAAAATTGAATATCTGGGGGTTGACGGTCAGACTAAAAAAACAGCATCGCTAAGAGAAATAAATAAAATCATAGAACCCAGAGTCGAAGATATAATAGATTATATACATCAGGAATTAGCCGATACCGGAAAACAGCACATGGTGCCCGGAGGATTAATTCTTTCTGGAGGCGGGTCCCAGTTAAAGGGAATAGATAAAGCAATAGAAAGAAAATTGGAGGATTTCCCGGTAAGAATGGGTCGTCCCAGGGACCTTAAAGGTAAAGTAGAAAAAGTTAATGCCCCCAAGTACGCTACTGCGGTAGGACTTATGAAGTATGTTTTAAAAACAGATAATCTGCACGGGTATGCCAATACGGCTTTTTCGGGAAATGGCGGATTTTGGCAAAAAATTATAAATTGGTTGGAAGAACTTTTCTAACCCAGGAGGTACTAAAATATAATGCAGTTAATTGAAGAAGAAGAACCCAGAGGAAATGCAAATATAACGGTAATTGGAGTAGGCGGAGGCGGCGGCAACGCCGTAAACCGGATGATTGAAGCCGGTATAAAGGGAATAGATTTTATAGCCGCTAATACGGATGCTCAGGCATTAAAAGCTTCAGCTGCCGGCAAGAGAGTTCAGCTTGGCGAAACTCTTACAAAAGGTTTGGGTGCCGGAGGCGACCCCGAAGTTGGCGAAAAAGCCGCTAAAGAGGATGAGGATACCATAAGGGATGATTTAAAGGGGGCGGATATGGTATTTGTAACGGCCGGTTTCGGCGGGGGAACGGGGACCGGAGGCGCTCCGGTAATTGCCGGAATAGCAAAAGAGCAGGGCGCCCTTACCGTAGGTGTGGTAACTAAACCGTTTATGTTTGAGGGTAAGAAACGGCATTCCAGGGCTATGGACGGGCTTAAAAAATTGAGAGAAAATGTAGATACACTGCTGGTTATACCCAACCAGAAGCTGTACGACGTAATAGAGAAAGATACGAAGGCTTTGGACGCCTATAAAGTTGCCGACGACGTATTGAGCCAGGCGGTTCAAAGCATTTCCGATGTAATAACAACAAAAGGTTTGATAAATGTTGATTTCGCCGATATTAAAAGTGTTATGAAAGAGTCCGGAGATGCTATAATGGGGCTGGGATTCGGAAAAGGCGAAGACCGGGCTGTGGAAGCAGCAAGAAACGCTATGAATTCCCCGCTCTTAGAAGATGTATCTATTGAGGGGGCTGACGGTTTACTGGTTAATGTTACAGGTAATAAAGAACTTAAAATGTTTGAAATAAATGACGCTATGGAACTTATTTACAAAGAAGTTTCTTCGGAAGCAGACGTCTTTTTTGGCAATACCATAGATAACAGTTTATCGGAAAAACTTAAAATTACTGTAATTGCTACCGGTTGCCAAAAGAGAAAGAAGAAAAGTCGTCCACAAAAACCCAGCCGACCCATGGGAAAAAAGACTTCTGGGTCGGAGACGCTTAAATTTCCTTCTTATTTGAGAAAGAAAGACAAAAACAATTAATTTAAGCAACGAATAGTTAGGGTTTTATTAATTATTTTTCTTTGGGAGAGCTTCGGAGTTTAGAATTTAATTAATAAATTGAACGGAGAAGAATATGTCTAATTCAAAAAAATTAAGAAAATATTTAAAAGCCATGAATAAGGCCGGAGCGTCAGATTTACATTTGAGAGTGGGGAGTAAACCAATTTTTAGAATAGAAGGAACTCTTCGCCAGGGCAAAAACTTTGAAAAGCTTTCTTCTGAAGATATACGGAAAATGGCCCAGGAAATGTTTGAGACTGAAAATTTTGAAGAATTTGAAAAGAAAAACGAGGTAGATCTCTCTTACAGCGCCCCGGGTTTATCCAGGTATAGAGTGAATGTCTTTCAGCAAAGGGGAAATGTAAATATCGTTATGAGATTAGTGCCCCCCCAGGTAGAGACTATTGAAAATTTAAATCTTCCGGTTAGTTTAAAAAAGATAGCCTCCAACTCCCGGGGGATGGTTTTAGTTACAGGCACTACCGGTTCGGGAAAAACAACTACTATAGCTTCCATGATCGACTACATTAACCGGAATTTTTCCAAACATATAATTACTCTGGAAGATCCCATAGAATATATACACAGGGATATAAAGAGCATAATATCCCAGCGCGAACTGGGAATAGATACTTATTCTTATCCTGAGGCTTTAAGGAATATTGTACGTCAGGATCCGGATGTTATTTTTATAGGGGAGATGAGAGATTCGGAAACTATAGAAGCGGCTTTGAGAGCAGCTCAAATGGGCCATCTTGTCTTTTCCACTCTCCATACGGTAAATGCTATGCAGACAATATCCAGGATAGTAGAGGTTTTTCCACCTCATCAGCAGAATAAGATACTTTTACGGCTGGCAGATTCTCTAACCGCCGTGATCTCCCAACGACTTTTACCGTGGAAAGGCAAAAGAGGAATGATACCGGCTGTGGAGATGCTTGTCATTACAAGTTTAATACAGAGTTTAATAGAAGAAGAAAATTTTTCTAAAATTCCCAAGCAGATGGCTAAAGGTGACTACTACGGTATGCAGAATTTTAACCAGGCCCTTGAAAAGCTTTACAATGAAGAAAAAATAACTTTAGAAGCAGCTAAAAAAGCATCGACTAATCCGGAAGATTTAATGCTGAAAATAAGAGGAATTCAGTCGGACAGCGGAGCAACCGATTAGTAGCAAAGATAAAGTATTTTATTCCCCGGACGGAAATGAAGAAAATAATTTAAAATTCGGTTTAAGTGCTGGAAATAATAAAGATTTCAAGAAGGATGAGACTGCTTTTGAATTTTTACAAAAACTCCTGCCCTCCGGTAAAATTATTTTAATGGAACAGGTCCACGGGGATAAGATAAGAAAAATCCAACCAGGGGACTTAAAAAATCAGAAAATTTACTGTCCGGGAGTTGACGGGGTATATTTGGATTTACCCAAAACCCGGGCGGGGATATCTTTAGGGGTGAGGATAGCGGATTGTATGGCTGTTTTTATGGTGAAGGGCAAAACACTTCGGGGCGCGTTTCATGCCGGCTGGAGAGGAGTAGCAAAAAATATCGGGACCAGATTCAGTAAACTTTTTAGCCGTAATTCCCGCAAAGATCTAAAATTTTTAGTTTCACCGCATATCTGTGGTAACTGTTTTGAAGTTTCTAAAGATATTTTAAAACACTTTCCGGAAAATGCCACTTACTATCCTGTTTACGATAAAGATACCGGACAAATTTTAAAAAACAAGGGTAGAGTGGATCTTTATGAGGGCTTAAAATATCAGCTTGCCGAAACCGGAGTAAAAAAAGAAAATATAAATCTTCTGAAAAATAAAAATTACTGTACGTTTGAAAATAAGTTTTTTTATTCCCACAGACGCAAAAATAAGAAACGCATGCTGGCATTTGCAATTCAACATTAAATAAATAAAATTTACAAATACTTATGAGTACTACGCAGGTAACAATTATAGGATGTGGTAAGATGGGAGAGGCTCTAATACAGTCTCTTTTTTCAAAACCTGAATTTTCTTTAAAAGGAGTTGAAAAAGATGGGCCTCGCCGGGAAAAATTATCCGGTAAGTATGATTTTCCGTTTTATGAGGATTTGGAAAAAGGCGATTTTAACAGTACGGATATTTTTATACTTGCAGTAAAACCCCAGACTATTGTTCCCCCGCTTAAAAAACTTAAAGACATATTGGAAGTTAGTCAAAAACGGGGACATAAATATCAGGTGGTAAGTATTGCGGCCGGAATAAAAATAGAATTTATTGAAAATATACTTGGCCGTAAAAAAAACTATTCCCTAATAAGGGTAATGCCCAATACGCCGGCCCTGGCCGGCGCGGGTTTTTCAGCTTTGTCCTGCGGCCGTAAAGTCAATAATAGGGAAATTAAAAAAGCAGAAAGTATATTTAAGCAGCTGGGTAAAACAGTTATTATAGATGAACATTTAATGGATACTGTAACTGCGGTTTCCGGATCCGGCCCGGCTTATTTTTTTCTTATGGCTGAAATTTTAAAAGAGTTTGCTGTAGAAAACGGAATAGATAAAGAGAAAGCCAGGACAATGGCCGCCCGGACAGCTTACGGGGCGGGTAAACTTATGGAAAACAGTGATAAAAGTATTAAACAATTGCGAAAAGATGTGACTTCTCCGGGGGGGACGACTGAAGCAGCTTTAAATTTTTTATATAAGAATAAATTTGACAAAATTTTTAAAAAAGCGGTAAAAAAAGCCAGAGATAGATCAGTAGAACTTTCTGATATTTCAGAGAAAAAGGAATAAAATTATGCTAACCGGTTTAGGATATATTATAAATAGCATATTACTGGTTATTATATTGATTTTAACTATAAGATATTATATGGATAGCCGGTTAATTGATCCCGGACAGCTGCCGGGGGGCCCCGTTATCGTGGAAGTATCTGATAGAATATTGGATAAATTAGAGGACTTAATAAAATACCGAAAGAGACAAAAATTATTAATCGGTTCTATTTTAACGGGAATTATGTTATTTGCAATAATAAAGAAAGTATTAATTTAAAAAGATTATTTGAGTTATGAAGGAAATTATAGAATATAAAGATGGCCGGCTTTATTTGCTGGATCAGCGGCTGCTTCCCCATAAAGAAAAATATGTAGAGAATAAAAATCATGAGGCGGTGGCCGAATCAATAAAAAATATGACGGTCCGCGGTGCTCCGGCTATAGGAATAACTGCCGCTTTTGGATACTGCCGGGGGGTAAAAGATTTTATTGAACAAAAAACCTCTGAGAATAATATCGACAATTTTTTAAAAAATGTAAAATCCAGACTTTTAAAAAGCCGTCCCACTGCCGTTAATCTGAAATGGGCAGTAAATAAGATGGAACAAAAATACATAGATTTAAAACAGGAGCCCGTAGATAAGATATATTCTAAGCTGTTAAATGAGGCCCGCAAATTAAAAGAGAGTGAGGTTAAAGCTAATATAGATATGGGGGATTACGGTGCAGATCTACTCGAAAATATTGACGGCAAAAATACTGACAAATTAAATTTATTGACCCACTGTAATGCCGGGGCTCTGGCCACCGGAGGCTGGGGAACAGCTTTAGGGGTGATGCGGACGGCTCACAGACGGGGCCTGGTGAGAAAGGTTTTTGCCGATGAGACCCGGCCGCGGCTCCAGGGAGCAAGGCTGACGTGTTATGAATTAGGTAAAGAAAATATTCCCCATAAACTTATTATAGACAGCATGTCCGGATTTTTGATGAAAAAGGGGGAAATAGATGCTGTAGTAGTTGGGGCCGATCGGATAGCGGCCAACGGGGATGTGGCCAATAAAATAGGCACTTATATGAGTGCTGTACTGGCTGACCGGCACAGTATACCGTTTTATGTTGCGGCCCCGGTTTCCACCTTTGATTTTGATACAGAAACCGGACGGGATATAGAAATAGAATTAAGAAGTCCCAAAGAGGTGTTATTTATAAACGGGCGTAGAATAGCGCCCCGGGAGACGGAGACAAAAAATTACGCTTTTGATATTACAGACAGTGAACTTATCAGAGGTTATATAACTGAAAAAGGAGTGATAAAAAAGACAGATGAATTACGCTAAAACTTTAAATTTACCGAATACTAATTTTTCTATGAAGGCCAATTTAAGCGGGAAAGAACCCTTCATCCAAAAAGACTGGAAGAAAAAAGAAGTATATAAAAAATTACTGGAGAAAAATAAGGATAACGAAACATTTATTCTTCACGACGGGCCGCCATATGCCAACGGGCATATACATACGGGCCACGCCTTAAACAGGATATTAAAAGATATAGTTTTAAAGTACAAGGCAATGAACGGTTACTATACTCCTTTTGTCCCCGGATGGGATTGTCACGGCCTGCCGGTAGAATACGAACTTATGAAAAAGATGGGCAGCGATGCCGGAAAAGACAAACTGAAATTCCGAAAAAGGGCCGCGGATTACGCTAAAAATTTTGTCAATATTCAAAGAGATGAATTCCGTCGCCTGGGTCTTTTGGGAGAATGGGAAAATCCTTATTTGACCTTAAATAAAGAATACGAAGAAAAGATCATAGAATGTTTTAAAGATATTTATCTTAAGGATTTTATCTACAGGGAATTAAAACCGGTCCACTGGTGTTATTCCTGCCGTACCGCTCTGGCGGAGGCGGAAGTGGAATACAGGGATATTGAATCTCCATCTATATATGTAAGATTTGAGATGACCAGAAAATCAGCTAAGGAGTTTAAAAAGGATGTGTATGCCCTGGCCTGGACTACCACCCCCTGGACTCTTCCGGCCAATGTAGCGTTATTTTTTGACCCTGAAATACGGTATGCTTTTATAGAAAATGAAGATGAAATTCTTATAGTAGCCCGGGAAATTTATGAGAGAAACAGGGACGGGCTCTTTGAAAATTACAGTATAGCAGAAAATGAGCAGGGCGAAGAGGTTATTATGGCCGGTGAGAAACTTACCATGTATAATTTTAAGACCCCTTTTGGGGACCGGATTTCCCAGCCTATTTCGGGCCATAACTTAGTGGATTTAGAAGAGGGAACCGGCATAATTCACATAGCTCCCGGACACGGTGAAGAGGACTATATTGAAATCAGTAAATATAATTCAGCCCAAAAAACCACCGATGACCGGATAGATATATTGTCCCCGGTTAATAGTGATGGCAGATTTACTGATGAGGCTGACTGCCGGGAAGTGACCGGGGAACACGTTTTTGACGCCGACGGTAAGATAGTTGAATTATTAAATGACAGGGGTTTACTTTTTAAGAAAAAGGATATTTCTCACTCCTATCCACACTGCTGGCGGTGCAAAAGTCCGGTAATATTCAGAGCTACCAAGCAGTGGTTTATGAAAATTGATAACAATTTCAGAGAAAAATTATTAGATAATGTAAAGAGTGTCAACTGGTATCCCGAGGCCGCCGAAAATAGGATAACGGCGATGCTGGAGAACAGACCGGACTGGTGTCTTTCCCGGCAGAGGATGTGGGGAGTTCCCATACCCGTATTTTACTGCGAGGAGTGTGATAATCTTCTGGCCACAAAAGAAAGTTTTGAAAAAGTACAGGATATGGTTGCCGAAGAGGGGACGGACGCCTGGTTTGAAAAAAGCGCCGGAGAAATTTTGGGACGTGGTTTTACCTGTGAAAACTGCGGCAGCGAAAATTTTAGAAAAGAAAGCGATATACTGGATGTATGGTTTGATTCGGGGGTGAGCAGTTTTGCGGTTCTGGAAAACAGAGAAAATTTAAGCTGGCCGGCGGATATGTATCTTGAGGGCAGCGATCAACACCGGGGCTGGTTTCAGACTTCACTTATACCTTCGGTGGCTATCCAGGAACAACCGCCATACAGGAATGTTTTGACCCACGGTTTTGTAGTTGATGCCGAAGGTAAAAAGATGTCTAAATCCGTAGGGAATGTAATAAGCCCCCAGGAAGTTGTAAAAGAATTCGGCGCCGATATATTAAGGCTTTGGGTGGCCAGCGAAGATTATTTTACGGATGTAAAACTTTCCGATGAAATTTTAAAACAGATTACAACTTATTACCGGCGGATCAGAAATTCCATAAGGTTTATAATGGGAAATCTTCAAAATTTTGGTCCCGAAGATGAGCTGGAATACGAGGATTTAACGTCTCTGGATAAATTTATGCTCCATAAATTTCATTCCACCCTGACGGATGTTAAAAAATATTATGACGATTTTTTATTTTATCGGGCCACTAAAGAGATTCATGATTTTTGTAATATATGGCTTTCTTCGTTTTACTTTAATATTTTAAAAGACCGGCTTTATGTTGAGGCTGATAATTCTTTAAAAAGGCGGAGTTCTCTTACGGTATTAAAAATCATAGGCGAAGAACTATTGAAACTTATCGCTCCGGTGCTTACTCATACCGCGGAAGAGGCCTGGCAGAAATATTTAAAGGAACAGGGTCTTAAAGACCAATATCCGGAAAGTATTCTGCTGTGTGAAATTAAAGAAGATATACCTGATAAATGGAATAATTCAGAGCTGGCAAAAAACTGGGATTCCATAATAGAACTTAGAGATATTGTTTTAAAAGAGATAGAAAAAGCAAAAGAGGAAGAAATAGTTAAAGATCCCCTGGAAACTTCAGTAACAATTAAGACTGATTCAAAAAAATTACTTAAATATTTTAAAAATGTACCGGGAGACTGGAAAGAGTATTTTATTGTCAGCGAGGTTAATTTTAAAAAAGAAGATATTGACAGGGGAATAAAATTTTTATCGGGAAAGATTTCGGTTGAAATTAAGCATGCCCATGGCGAAAAATGCGAGCGGTGCTGGATGATAACTGAAAACGTAGGGGAAAGCCGGGAGCATCCGGGCCTATGTAAACGATGTGTGGATATAGTTAAATAGTATGTCGAGAATCCCGGTCTTATTGTTATTTTAATTATGATTTTGGAATCTTAAATTGAAGTTTTTTATAATATTTTCAGTATTTATTATTGATCAGTTTTTAAAGTTTCTTGTGGTAGTGAATATGAAAATCGGGGAGAGCATAGAACTTTTGCCTGTTTTAAATATTACTTACCTTAAAAATACGGGAATGGCTTTTAGTTTTCTACAGGGAAATAACGATGTCTTACTGGCGGTAAATATCGGAATAATAGTTTTGCTGGCCGGGGTATTAAAATTTACTTCTCAAAAAGATAAATTTGCAATAGTAGCGTATTCTTTGATTTTAGGGGGCGCTTTATCTAATCTGTGGGACCGTATTTTTTATGAGGGCGTTGTTGATTTTATAAATCTAAAAGTTTGGCCGGTTTTTAATATAGCCGATACAGCTATAACTATGGCGGCCCTGATAATAGTATATTCTGTATTTAGTGACTATATGAAAAAAAAGCGGGGTATGTCAGAAGATGCATCCTGAGTTATTCTCTATAGGGAAGCTTACTGTATACTCATACGGCTTTCTTTTAGCTTTGGGGATGCTGGCCGGGCTCAAGCTGGCAGTTAAATCGGCAAAATATAGAAACATATCTAAAAAATTTATAAACGGGATGTTTCCGGGGGCGATTCTCTTCGGGCTGTTGGGCTCAAGAATTTTATATGTTCTCTTAAAATTTTCAGATTATTTTGGCAAAGACGGAAATATATTTAAGATTTTTGCTTTCTGGGAGGGTGGACTGGTTTTTTTGGGGGGAGTAATAGGGGGTTTATTATATCTTATTTATTTTACAAAGAAATGGGGATATGATTTTAAAAGTGTGGGAGATGTATTAGCGCCGGGTCTGTCTTTAAGTTACGGGATTGGAAGATTGGGCTGTTTTTCCGCGGGCTGCTGCTACGGCAAACCCACGGATTCATGTATAGGAATTGTATTTAACCATCCCGAATCACTTGCTCCCCCGGGGGTTTCGTTAGTGCCTACCCAGCTTATTTCTTCTTTATTCGGTATATCATTCAGTATATTTTTGTACTTTTATTTAAAGACCAAAAAGACTAAATATCCGGGACTGGTCATGGCCCTCTTTTTTGCCGGTTACAGCATGTTCAGAATAATAATAGAATTTTTCAGAGGGGATTTTAGGGGCGAGACATTTTTAAATTTAACCACTACCCAGTGGATTGCCCTGGCCGGTATCCTGGCCGGAATTTTTTTATTCAGAAAAATAAACCAAAAAAATAAAAGTGTGTAAAAAACAGGGCACGTTAAAAGTAGATACTACCCGCAGAATACGTCTGGATAAGTATCTGGCCGGAGAACTTGCCATTTCCAGAACAAAGATACAGAAACTCATAGAAGAGAAAAAAGTTACGGTAGATGGCAAATACAAGGACAGCCATTTCCCGCTAAAAGGTGGAGAAAAAATAGTTTACGAGCCCTATAAAGAGGAAAAATCCGGCAGTGGAGACTCGGAAGTTAAACCGGAAAATATACCTTTGGATATTGTCCATGAGGAAGAAAATTTTTTAATCTTAAATAAACCGGCTGATCTTGTAGTACACCCTGCTCCAAAAAACAGGACCGGTACCCTGCTAAACGGTCTAATGTCAAAATATAAAAACCCCCAGCTGGTGCACCGGCTGGATAAAGATACTTCCGGGGTTATGGTAGTAGCTTTAAATGACGAGGCCGCCCTGAATTTAAGAAAACAGTTTAAGGATAGAAAAGTAAAAAAAGTATATATAGCTTTATTAAATGGCCGTTTAGAGCAGCGGGCCGGGGAAATAAAAGCCCCCATCCGGCGGTCCCGGAGGGACAGGACGAAAATGGAAGTCAGCTGGCACGGGGCCAAAAAATCGATTACCCGGTATAAAGTTATAGAAAAGAGAAACAATATTTCTCTGATTGAAATTTACCCATTAAGCGGACGAACCCATCAGATAAGGGTCCATTTTTCGTATTTAGGTTTTCCGGTGCTGGGAGATAAAAAGTATGGAAAGATTACCGGGGGGGCAGCCCGGCAGATGTTGCATGCCTGGCAGATTTCTTTTAATCATCCGGTGAAAAATAAAAGAACAAGTTTTAAAATAAATCCCCCTGAAGATTTTAGTAGTATTTTAGAGGTAAATAAGTTTAAAAAATTTGATAAATAAATATATTTTAATAGAATTAAATAGAATGAAGAAGATTATTATATCCAGCCGGATAAATGGTATAAGGTATGGTACTCAAAATTGGAATAAATTATTGTAGCAGTATGATAAAACAAGATAAAATATATAATATAATAAAAGCCTATAAAAGAGAAGGAGAACTTGTTGTTATTTCCGCGCCCTCGGGGACCGGTAAAACAACGCTCTGCCGGCATTTATTGAACCGTATTGAAAATTCTGTTTTTTCGGTTTCAGTTACCAGTCGTCCCCCGCGGGGTGATGAAATTGATGGCGAAGATTATAATTTTGTGGGGGAAGAAGAATTTAAAACTCTAATAAAAGAAGGCAAATTGCTTGAATGGGCAAAGGTACATGGATATTACTACGGAACTTCAAAAGAGTTTGTCCGCAGCCAAAAAGCTAAAGGCAAAGATATAATTCTGGATATAGATGTTCAGGGAGGGGTTCAGATAAAAAAACAGTATCCCCAGGCAGTTCTGATTTTTGTTATTCCCCCTTCGGTTGAGGAGCTGGAAAACAGGTTGAGAAAACGAAGTCAGAATTCTGAAACTGAGATACAGCACCGGTTAGAAAATGCCGATGAAGAACTTAATTATGTAAAAGATTATGATTATTTGGTAATTAATAATAAGTTGGAAGAAGCTGTAAAAGAATTAGTCTGTATAGTAGAAACGCAAAGAGCTAAAATATAATGATGGAGGCAGTAATGGATGAAGTAACCAGAAAAAGACTTTATGACAATGTAGATAATGCATGGAAGTTTGTTCTTAAAGCCACAAAAGAGTATAAGAAAGAGTTTAAAAAGACGGCGAATATTGGGACACCACCCCATATCGATGACGTACTTAAAAAAGTTGTTGAACAAGAACTTACGGAAAAAGAAGATAAAGAAAGGAAACAGGTCGCCGAGGATAAAAAAGAGTAGCATTTAATTTTATCTGGAAAACCGTATAAAGAGTTAATAAAAATGCATAGGATTAAATTCCCATGAAAATTCTGTTAGGCGTAACCGGTTCAATTGCAGCTTATAAATCAGCCCAGCTGGCTTCCGGACTCATTAAAGAAGGTCATGAGGTAAAGACTATAATGACCCCTGCCGCTAATGAATTTATTACCCCTCTTACTTTTAAAAGTCTCACAACAAATTCCGTTTATTGTGAATTATTTGAAAAAGATTACCGGGAAAATCACGTTACTCTGTCCGGGTGGGGAGATCTTTTAGTTATAGCTCCGGCGACGGCAAATACTCTTGCCAAAATTACTGCAGGATTTGCGGATAATATTCTAACTTCTGTTGTACTGGATTTTACCGGGCCGGCAATACTTGTGCCCGCTATGCATGAAAATATGTGGTTATCTCCGGCAGTTATGGATAATATCCATAAATTAAAGAAACGTCAGTTTAAAATAATGGAACCCGAGACCGGAGATTTAGCCGGCGGTAAAAAAGGCAAGGGGAGAATGCCTTCACCGGAAGCAGTAATAAAATTCATAAAAGATATTACGGAATTTAAAAACAGATACGGTAATTCCTAAGAATTTATGTCCTTAAAGGGGAACAAAATTACCGTTACAGCCGGACCTACAAGGGAGATGTGGGATTCCATAAGATTTTTATCGAATTTATCTTCGGGCAAGACCGGATATGCAATTGCAGAAGTTGCCAATGATATGGGCGGAGAAGTAACTTTAATATCCGGCAGAGAAAAACAGCCTTCAGAAAAAGCGATCAACTATATCTATACTTTCAGTGCCCGGGATATGTTCGAAGAAGTTAAAAAAAGAATAGAGAGCACGGATATTTTCATCTCTGCGGCCGCGGTGAGTGATTTTCGGCCGGTAAGATATAAAGGAAAGATATCGAAAAAACAGGAAACTCCCAGTATTGAATTAAAACGGAATCCGGATATACTTAAAAGTGTGGCAGAAAATTTTAGGGGAAAACTGATAGTAGGTTTTTCTCTGGCCGATAAAGTAAACATCTCTGAAGGTCGGAAAAAGCTTGAAGCTAAAGGCTGCGATATAATGGTTTTAAATTCTACCCGGAATATGGGAGAAGATAAAAAGAGTTTTGTTCTGGCAGAGGGAAAAATTGAAAAAGAGTACGAAGCTGTACCCGTAAGGGAAATGGCGGAAATTATACTTAAAAAATGTCAAAAGAAAATTTAATTAAAGAATATTTAAAAAAAAGAAAAGAGACCGGGGAAACCGGGTTCTGGATAGATCCCGGTAAAAATAAGGTAAGCAGTCCTTCGCGGCTGGAGATTCTCGAGGATATGAAAGAAGAAGTTAAAAAATGTAAAAAATGTCCTCTGGGAACTCAAAGACTAAATGCCTGTTTCGGGGGAGGATCTCCTTCGGCGGATTTAATGTTTGTGGGGGAGGGACCGGGTTTCAACGAAGACCATCAGGGGAAAGTTTTTGTGGGCCGGGCCGGAAAATTACTTACAAAAATAATCAACAACGTTTTTAAACTAAAAAGGGAAGAGGTCTATATAACAAATATAGTAAAATGTCATCCCATGAAAGATCCGGACAATCCGGAAAAACACCGCAACGACCGGCCGCCGACCACAGAAGAGGTGAAAAGCTGTATACCTTATCTGGTAAAGCAGATAGAATTAATAAAACCTAAAGTTTTAGTGCCCCTGGGTTCGCCGGCTTCTAAGACAATACTGGATACTTCAACCGGGATAACCAAGCTCAGGGGGCAGGTTTACGATATAGATCTGGAAGGAGTACCCGTTAAAGTTGTACCCACCTATCATCCGGCCTATCTTCTTAGGTCACCTTCTAAAAAGAAAGAGACTTTTGAGGATACTAAAATTATCCGGCAGTTAATTTGAAGTCCAAAAAATATATCAGCGTAGTTTTACCCATCCCCGTATTCAGGGAATTTTTTTATTCTACTGATATTGATGTGGATATAGGCACCCGGGTAAAAGTAAAATTTGGTCCGACCACCAGGACGGGGTATGTAACAAAAATACATTCGAAAAAACCCGATGTCAGTTATCCTTTAAAACCCATAGCGGGAGTGATTGATAAAGAACCTATAATTACCGGGGGGCTTATGGAGCTGGCCCGGAGGATGAGCAAATACTATATTTCAAGTATGGGGGAAGTTCTCTCCACTGTATTACCCGCCTCTTTAAAACCTTTAAAGAGAAAGGTTAAAACTAAGGACAACCGGAATTATGATAAAAAAATTCCGGATTACAATTTGTCTGCCGGTCAAAAGAAAGTTGTTAAATCTATCCAGAAAGATATGAAGGCCGGAAAAAACGAAAAATATTTAATTCACGGCGTAACAGACAGCGGAAAGACTGAAATTTATATGAGGTTGATAAGGCAAATAATAAAAACCGGCAGGCAGGTTATTATTCTGGTACCCGAAATAGCCATCACCGCTCAGTTAATTTATCGATTAAAAGCCAGGTTGGGCAAAGATAAAGTAGGGGTATGGCATAGCAAAATTTCCCGGGGCAAAAAAATGAACTATATAAAAAAGATGGGCTCCGGTGAACTTAAAGTTTTAGTGGGGCCGCGGTCAAGTGTATTTGCCCCTTTTAAAAACCTGGGGGCAGTAATAATAGACGAGGAGCAGGATACATCCTATAAACAGCATCAGTCTCCGTATTATGACGCCCGGTGGGTGGCAGAACAAAGGTGTGATATAGAAAATGCCCTGTTAATTTTAGGAACTGCCACTCCGTCGGTAGAAACTCTTTACCGGGCCAAATCAGGAGATTTAAATTATTTTAGAATTGAAGAGAGAATCCATCAGGATAAGTTTCCCCGTTTAAATATAGTGGATATGAAGCGGGAATTTAAAGAGAGTTATAAAAGCGGTATTTTATCCAACATTTTAATACAGAAAATGGAAAAAACTCTAAAAGCGAATAAACAGATTTTACTTTTTATAAACCGCCGTGGATATTCTTCATCTATTATATGCAAAGAATGCGGAGAAAGTTTTAAATGTCCCAAATGCAGTATACCTTTAGCTTACCACTCAACGGATAATACTCTGGTGTGCAGCTGGTGTGAGTATAAAAGAAGAGCCCCGAAGAAATGTCCTGAGTGCGGAGAGAGCACATTTAACTACTACGGTTCGGGCACTCAGAAGGTAAAGCAGATATTAAAGAAATTTTTTCCCGATGCCGGGATAAAAAGAATGGATGTGGACAGTATTTCTAAAAAAGGAAAAGCTTCTAAAATATTTCACAATTTCCAGAACGGAAAATTCGATATTTTAGTGGGAACCCAGATAATTGCCAAAGGGTGGGATTTTGGACAGGTTGATCTTGTGGGGGTAATAAACAGTGACCTGGGACTTATGAGTCCTGATTTTCGGGCCACCGAAAGAATATTTACTGTATTAAAACAGGTAGCCGGCCGGACGGGACGTGGAAGTAAAAGGGGAGATGTAGTTATACAGACCTATAATCCCAATCACTATGCAATTAAAAAGCTATTTGAAAAAGATTATAATAAATTTTATGATAGAGAGATAGATATTAGAAAGAAGGCCGGTTTTCCGCCGTTTACAGGACTTATAAATATAATAGGCTCTGCAAAAAAAGAGAAAACAGCTGAAAAGATTATAAATAATTGCAAAAAGTATATAGATAAAAATTTGTCCGGTACCGGCGTAAGTGTTTTGGGCCCGGCAAAAGCCCCTATATACAAGATAAGGGGTCGCTACAGGTGGCAGTTATTGTTAAAATTCAAGAAAAACGAGGAAAAAATCAAGAAAAATTTAAAGAAAATGATAAAAGAAAGGTCAAAAAAAGGACGTTTAAAAGTAGACGTCGACCCTCAGAGCATGTTATGAATATAAAGCTCTATCCCGATCAGTGTTTACGTATAGAAAACCGGGAAGTCAAATCCGGGGAAGTGGAAGAAATTTCCAAAAAGCTTATAACGGAAATGATAAAAAATAATGGCATAGGATTAGCTGCCCCCCAGGTTGGAATACAGAAAAAAATTACTGCGATTTCCAGTGAGGCGTCGGACAACTTGCAAAAACCCCTTATCCTGGTAAATCCCAAAATTTTAGAAGGGCAGGGACACCAGGAGATAGACGAGGCATGTTTAAGCGTCTGCGGTGTAACGGCCCGGATCCCTAGAAAAGACGATATAGTTGTTGAAACGGGGATAAAGGACAACAGACAGGTACTTAAAGCCGGCGGACTTCTTTCCATAGTTATGCAGCATGAAATCGATCACCTTAACGGTATACTATTCCCGGACCGCTTGAAACAGCCTAAAAAAATGTGGAAATTACTTAAAGCCAGATACAATAAGTGGAAAAATGAGCGAAAAAGTTGATCTTATTTTTATATCGGGAACCCAGACAGGGTGCCGGTATATTGAAACCATAAAAAATCACAGCAGAGCGAATCTGGCCTTAACTGTTACCGGACCCGATAAGTACCGGGGCAGGGGCCGTAAATTAAAATCCTCCCGGGTGGCTTTATATTGCAAAAAGCAGGACCTGGATGTCTATAAACCTGAAAATATAAGTTCCGAAGATTCTGTAAAGACCCTCCGTAAAGTAAATCCCGATATAGGTCTGGTAATAGATTACGGACAGCTGCTCTCTTCTGAAATTTTACAGATATTTAAAAAAGGGGCTTACAATATTCATTATTCTCTGCTTCCAAATTTAAGGGGGGCCTCACCGGTTAGATACGCCCTGTTAAAAGGTTATAAAGAAACCGGGGTTACCTTAATGAAAATGAACGAAAGACTGGATGAGGGGGAAATAGTTTTTAGGAAAAAAGTTCAAATTAAAGAGAATGACAATCACAAAACTCTTAAGAAAAAACTGGATAGTGCGGGAAAAGAGTTAGTGGAAAAGTTATTAGATATTATTGCTGATGGAAAAATACCTTCTTCAACCCCCCAAAAAGAGTTTGGCAAAGGCAGTTATGCCCCTAAAATAAATAAAGATATCTGTAAGATAGACTGGACCAGCGATGCCCAAAAAATAGTTAATCAGATTAAGGCGTTAAATCCCGCCCCGGGCTGTCACACTTTTGGCGGCGGAGACAGTGAAAGACTAAAATTAGCTAAAGCCAAAGCGGTTGATACCGACCGGGGGGAACCCGGGGAAATAATAGAAGTCACAAAGAAATATTTTGTGGTGGCTGCCGGGACCGGTGGGGTTAAAATTTTAAAATTGCAACCTGCCGGAAAGAGAGTTATGGATACAGCATCTTATCTTGCCGGCCATGATGTAAAAGAAGGAGAAAAATTTGAATAGGTTAAATTGTCCTGTGCTGTATAAAAGATATGGGAGAAAAGAATTTAATTGGAAATAACTATGGATATTTTAAAAAAAATACTTTTTTTTTTATTTTTAGTTGTTATTTTATTTTTATTAATTTTCAGAGGGAGAGAAAGAGATAATATACAGATGAAAAATATAACAGAAAATATTAAAACCGGTAACCTGAAAAACGGTATGGAGTATGTGATATGGGAAGATAAAACTTCTGATGTTGTTGAGATGAGGCTGTATGTAAAGACGGGAAGTATTTATGAGAAAAATTACTATGGTTCCGGAATATCGCATTTTCTCGAACATATAACTGCCGAGGGTCCTACCGGGAAGAGTTCAAAAAAGGAAATAGACCGCAAAATAGAAAAATTCGGTAACCGGTTCAACGCCTATACCACCAAAGACCATACCGGCTACTATATAACGACAATTTCTAAATTTTACCCCCAAGCTCTGGGAGTACTTGGAGAACTGGTTTTTGAAAATGAGATTACCCGGGAGGCCTATACCCGGGAGAGAGGAGTAATCACCAGGGAGATAGAAAAAGCTCTTGAAGAACCGGCTAAATCATTGTACCGGTTAACTTCCGAAAATCTTTACAGAATACATCCCACCCGTTATCCGGTGCTCGGGTATACAGATCTTTTTAAAAGGATCTCTTTTAAGAATTTAAAAGATTATTATGAGAAGAATTATGTTCCCAATAACTCGGTTCTGGTTATCGGGGGAAATGTAGATAGCGAAGAAGTTTTAAGCAATATAGAGGAAAAGTACGGAAATTATAAGAGAAATTTTCATAGTTTACCGGATTTACCCCGGGAACCGGATCTGGCCGGGATAAGAGAAAAATCAAAGGTCATGGATATTGAGGGACAGTATTTAAATCTTTCCTGGCTTACAATACCTCTGGATCATTCCCATCTTTACGCTTTGGATATCTTAAGTGAGATTCTTTCTTCGGGGAAAAACGCCCGTCTTAACAGGATAGTAAAAGAGGAAAAAGAACTGGTAAACAGCATTGATTCCTATTCTTATACGCCTTCTTTCGGAAAAGGACAGTTTACCGTAAAGGCCAAGTTGACCGGAGAAAAACGGAAGAAAGTTGAACAGGCAATTCTGGAAATAATTCTGGATATTCAAAAAAACGGGATAACCGATAAAGAATTAAAAAGAGCAAAAAAACTTTCGGTCTCCGAAAATCTTTTCAGAAAAACTACGGTATCCAATTATACCTCCCGGATAGGTATTGATGCTCTCAGTACCGGGGATCCTAATTTTACGGACAGGTATGTGGAAAAGTTAAGGAAAGTCACTCCCGAAAAAGTAAAAGAAGCGGCCAATAAGTATCTGGATATTTCAAAATATACAAGAACTTTTATAACCGGCCGGCCGGCAGAAGAAAAATCTTCAGCAGAAGAAAAAACTAAAGAATATGAAGTTCAAAAGAAGGTACTGGATAACGGTGTAACAGTGGTTGCTAAGAAAATTCCCGGGATTTCGGTAATAAATTACTCGTTATTTTTAAAAGGGGGATTAACTTATGATAAGATTTATGATACGCCCGGACTTTTTAATTTTACGGCTTCCATGCTGGGAAGGGGAACAAAAAAATACAACCGCCGGGAACTGAACGAAGAATTTGAAAAAAGAGGGGCCAGTTTTTCCACCTCTTCGGGGAATAACTCTTTTTATGTAAAAGCTTCTTCTTTGGCTGAAGATTACGAAAAAATAATAGAACTTCTTAAAGAGATACTCTATAATCCTTCCTTTGATACAGAAGAAATAGAAAAACAGAAGAAATTTACCTTAAATTCTATCCGGCAGTTTAAAAATAACTGGCAAAAAGAAGCCATGTTGAATTTTAAAAAGAATATTTTTCCGTCGTCAATGCCTTATATATACGATAAAATGGGGACAACGGAGTCTGTTAAAAATATTGACCGGAAGGCAATCCAAAAAGTTCATGAGGATTTTACCGGTCCCCAAAACCTGGTAATTTCTCTGGCCGGAGATTTTAACCCGGATGAAATTATAAAAAAAGTTGAAAGCGAATTCAGTAAAGTTAAAGAAAGTGAAAAAGAATTACCCGATTATGACGGGGAGTTTTTAAATTTAGACCGTCCGGTTAAAAAACAGTATAAAACAGCTAAGCAGATGGGAGTAATTTTTAAAGGTTTTCCCACGGTTACCGTTTTTGATACCAAGGTAAAACCGGTTTTAGACGTTATTGATACGCTTATTTCGGGTAAAAATTATCCGGGAGGGTGGTTACATGAGCGGTTGAGGGGGGACGAGCTGGTCTATGTAACTCATGCCTATAACCAGAATTATATAAAATCCGGAAGTTTTACAATTTTTGCCGCTACAAACCCCCAGAAGATAAAAGAAGCGCTCGCTGTAATTGAAGGAGTAATAGATGACCTTAAAGCCGCAAAATATACGGATGAGGAGATAAAACGGGCAAAAGAGCAGATAATAACCGCAGAG